>CAYNOA010000001.1:0-14454 GCA_964398695.1 uncultured Enterococcus sp.
TGTATTAATGACCGTTTTAATCTCACTATTTTTCTTTGCACCAATGTATTGTGCAATAATAATTTGTGTCCCAATTGTGATGAAACCGTAAACAAAAACCATTAAATTAAGTAACTGATTTGCCGCACCAATCGACGCCACAGCGGGCTCTGAGTAGTGTGAAATCATCCAAACATTAATATTACCTATGACGACGCGTAAAAATAATTCTACAAAAATCGGCCAACTTAAAAAAATCAGTTCGCGGTCGGAGGCAATAATCATTTTTCTTCTTGCCAAAATTAAGTTCCTCTCTTATAGTTAATAATTGTGATGTCTTGGCAATTTTACAAGATTGGGCTAAAAAGTCAAGAATTATCAAAGGAAATGAGACGTTTTTCACCAAGCAAATGATTAGACGAAACCAAAAAGAAGGTCTAAAGTAGGTACTAGGAAAACAATGGAGGGAATTTTTTATGTTTGACGTAATCGTAATTGGAGCAGGACCTGCCGGAATGACTGCCGCACTCTATGCTTCTAGATCAAATTTATCAGTATTATTATTAGAAAGAGGCGCACCAGGTGGCCAGTTAAACAACACCGCTGAAGTTGAAAATTATCCGGGTTTCGATCGTATTATGGGGCCAGAGTTAGCGGATAAAATGTTTCGTCCACTAGAAAAATTTGGCGCAAAACACGCATATGGAATTGTGAATGAATTAAAAGATTTAGGTGACTACAAAGAAATCGTAACCGATAGTGAAGTTTACCAAGGAAAAACCGTTATTATTGCAACGGGCTGTGAGCACCGTCACTTAGGTGTAAAAGGTGAAACAGAATTTGCAGGTCGTGGGGTTTCTTATTGTGCAGTGTGTGATGGAGCCTTTTTCCGTTCTAAAAAATTACTTGTGATTGGTGGGGGCGATTCAGCAGTTGAAGAAGCGCTATTTTTAACGCAATTTGCTTCAGAAGTCGTCATTGTTCATCGTCGTGACGAACTTCGCGCGCAAAAAGTCATTCAAGAGCGAGCCTTTGCCAATCCTAAAATTTCGTTTATGTGGGATTCAGTCGTTGAGGAAGTCGTTGGGAATAATATGATGATGACTGGCGCGAAAATTCGTAATGTCAAAACAGATGAGGTACATGAAGAAGAAGCCAACGGGATGTTTATTTACGTTGGCCTAGATCCGCTAACCGAAGCATTCAAAAATACGGGCATTACTAACGAAGGTGGTTGGATTTTAACCGATGAATTAATGCGGACGAGTCTTCCGGGAATCTACGCGGTGGGCGATGTTCGTGAAAAACATTTGCGTCAAATTACTACAGCGGTCGGCGATGGTAGTATTGCTGGCCAACAAGTATTTCATTATTTAGAAGAACAAAAAGATTAAATCCATACCTAATAAAAAGACCACCAAAAGTCGCAATTCAGGCTGTTTTTGGTGGTCTTTTAGGCTGTACTTTAAGAAGTTAGGGACATGGAAAGTTATTTATAAGAAATCGAAGCTTAAATTTGCAAAATCAATTTTTTCATCGCTTAAAATCCAGATATTAGCTAATTTGAAAGAGAATTCACAAATGAGAATTTAAAAAATGGCTGTTTATTTTTTTTAGTTGAAAAGCCAAACGCTTCTTTTACCTAAACCCAAAAAATAGCGAAAACTGGCGAGGAAAGCCATGAGAAATCGAAGTGAGTCTTTTAGTCTATCTTTAATAATGCTATAATCATTTAAAAGAGTGAATTTGAAAGAAGGGCTTATTATGAACTGGAAAACAACCTATGAACAATGGTCAACAAGTAATTTGTTGGAAGAAAACCTTAAAAATCAATTAGTGGAACTCGCACAAAACCCGGCAGACTTAGAAGATGCCTTTTATGCACCACTTGAATTTGGGACGGCAGGAATGCGTGGGATTTTAGGACCTGGAATTAATCGTATGAATATTTATACGGTTCGTCAAGCAACAGAAGGGTTAGCTCGTTTTATGGAAACCCAAGATGAAGCTAATCAAAAACGCGGCGTAGCGATTGCCTATGATTCGCGTCATTTTTCGCCGGAATTTGCGATGGAAGCGGCCCGTACGCTGGCTCAACACGGGATTCCGTCTTTTGTTTTTGAAAGCTTACGTCCAACACCGGAGTTATCTTTTGCGGTGCGTCATTTGAAGGCCTTTACTGGTATCATGATTACAGCATCACATAACCCAGCAAATTATAACGGTTATAAGGTTTATGGCGAAGATGGTGGTCAAATGCCACCAGCCCATGCAGATGCGTTGACTCGCTTTGTCCGTGAAATTGAAAATCCTTTAGAAATTCCAGTATTAGCAGAGCAAGTAGCAAAAGAGCAAGGGTTGATTCAGATGATTGGTGAAGAAGTTGACCAAGCTTATTTAGCAGAGGTAAAAAGCGTCACCATTAATCAAGCGTTAATTGATGAAATGGGGGATCAGTTAAAACTTGTTTATACCCCGCTACATGGAACTGGCCGTATGCTTGGGGAACGTGCCCTAACGCAAGCGGGTTTCCATAAATTTATTATTGAGCCCACACAAGGTCAAGCCGATCCAAACTTCAGTACAGTGAAATCACCTAATCCAGAAGAAATTTCTGCTTTTGAATATGCGATTACTTTAGGTAAAAAAGAAGATGCAGACCTTTTAATTGCAACCGATCCAGATGCCGATCGCCTTGGGGCGGCTGTTCGTTTGCCAGATGGAGAATATCAAGTGTTAACGGGTAACCAAATTGGTGCGATTTTAATTCATTATATTTTAGAAGCACACAAAGAAGCCAAAACCTTACCAGCCAATGCGGCCGTTTTAAAATCGATTGTTTCAAGTGAACTACCAACAGCTATTGCCAATAGCTATGGCGTAAAAATGTTTAATGTGCTAACTGGCTTTAAGTTTATTGCAGAAAAAATTCAACAATTTGAAGAAGATCATTCACATACTTTTATGTTTGGTTTTGAAGAAAGTTATGGTTATTTAGTGAAACCATTTGTGCGTGATAAAGACGCGATTCAAGCACTCGTTTTATTTGCTGAAGTGGCTGCGTATTATAAAAAGCAAGGAAAAACAGTTTATGATGCGTTGCAAACAATTTTTGAGACTTATGGCTATTATGCAGAAAAAACAATTTCTGTGACGATGAGTGGGCAAGAAGGGGCAGCGAAAATTGCTGAGTTAATGAAAACATTCCGTGAAAAAGCCCCAACTTCTTTCGCACAGATTGCAGTGGTTGAAACTGAAGATTTTAAAGAATTAACGAAAGTTTTAGCGGATGGAACGGTTGAAAAATTAACGACGCCGCCATCAGATGTGTTAAAATACGTTTTAGCAGATGCTAGCTGGATTGCGGTACGCCCGTCTGGCACCGAACCGAAAATTAAATTTTATATTGGTGTGAAAGCAGAGTCAATGGCTGCAGCCAATGATAAAATTAATATGCTAGAAAATGCGATTAATGAAATTGTCGGGTAATAAAATCCCCGGTATTTCTAAGGGGGAAGCAGATGCAAAAATTACCAACGAGTCAGGAAATTGAAAAGGTGAGTCGCATCTTCAAGCTACTAGGAGACGCCACTCGTGTAAAAATTTTACTTTTTCTAGAAGATGGTGAGCAAAAGGTGACGGCCATTGCCCAAGCAATTGAAATGGAGCAATCGGCAGTGTCGCATCAACTGAAACTTTTAAAAGACAATCGTTTAGTAAAATCACGACGAGAAGGAAAAACCGTCTTATATCGTTTAGACGATGACCATGTTTTTGGGATTTTGGCTCAAATTTTGGAGCATGTTCGTCATTAAGATTGAAATTTAGGGAGAAATTACTTCTCCCTCTTTTTTTTTTGCGCATTTTTTGATATGCTTAGAACTATTATTAAGGAAAAATGAAAGAAATCTAATCAATGATTCAGAAAAAATAGGAGGGCTTTTATGAAAGAAGTTAAAATTGGGGTCTTAGGCTTGGGCGTCGTTGCCCAAGGTTTCGTAGAGATGCTATTCAATCAAAGACAAAAGATTGAAGAACAAAAGGGGATTAAGTTAACTATTGCAAAAGCTCTTGTACGTGAAGGGGAAGATAAGACCGCCCTTGCTCAAAAATACGGAATTCAATTAGTAACGGATGTAACAGCAATTACCCAAGATGATGACCTTGCAATTGTAATTGAATTAATGGGACGTGTGCACCCCGCAAAAGAATTTATTCAACAAGCATTGGAAAACAAGAAACATGTGGTTACCGCAAATAAAGATTTAATTGCCCAAGAAGGTTTAGCCTTAATTGCTTTGGCGCAAGCCAATCAAGTTGGGCTTTATTATGAAGCAAGTGTGGCGGGCGCTATTCCAATTTTGCGCGCGCTAGCGACTAGTTATTTTGCAGATGATATTCAACAAGTAACGGGAATTGTTAACGGGACGACGAATTTCATGTTAACCAAAATGATTGAAGAAGGTTGGACTTATGAACACGCCCTCCAAGTAGCTCAACAAGCTGGGTTTGCCGAATCGGATCCAACAAATGACGTGGATGGTATTGATGCCGCTTATAAAATGATTATCTTAGCGCGCTTTGCTTTTGGGATTAACTTGACTTTAGAGCAACTAAATATTCAAGGGATTCGCCAAATTCACCCATTAGATGTTTCTGGCGCGCAACAGCTTGGTTTTACCATTAAATTATTGGGTCATTTGAAAAAAGATGGTGAAAAACTTGTTGCATCGGTACAACCAACTTTTGTGCCAAAAAATCATCTTCTTTCTGACGTGAAAAATGAACTGAATGGTGTTTTTCTGAAAAGTTATGGGATTGGAGAGTCCTTTCATTATGGACCAGGCGCCGGTGCTTTACCAACCGCGACGAGTGTCTTAGCCGATGTTTTAACGATTGTTGACAAACAAACTACCGGGGGCACTGTCTCAAGCTTTAGTCCTTATCAACACTCCGTGACTTGGACAGCGGATTTAGAAAATAAAAATGCCTATTTTATTAGTTTTAGTCCTCAACTAGGGCGCAAAGTGAGTGAAGTTCAAAACGACTTAGCAAATAATTTTTTATCTGTCATTGAACAAGTCCAAGAGGCCACCAATCAATTGGCACTTTACATTGTAACAAAGCCATTAACAACGGCACAGTTGGAACAACTATCAGAGAAATTAACAAGTTATGGTGAGTGTCGTCAACCGCTAAAATTAATGGAGGCTTGAAATGAAAATTAGAATACCAGCAACAAGTGCCAATCTTGGTCCGGGGTTTGATTCATGCGGAATTGCCTTGTCTCTTTATTTATTTATTGAAATACTAGAACCCACGGAGCAATGGGAAATTATCCACGATTTAGGCGAAGAGATTCCAAACGATGAGACCAATTTAATGATTACTACCGCTTTAGAATTGGCTCCCCATTTAACGCCTCATAAAATTAAGATGCAATCGGACATCCCTTTAGCGCGAGGCTTAGGTAGTAGCTCATCGGTGATTGTTGCAGGAATCGAGCTAGCTAATCGCTTAGGAAATTTAAACTTATCTCAAAAAGAAAAAGTTGAGATTGCTACCCAGATTGAAGGACACCCAGATAATGTGGCCCCAGCAATTTGCGGAGATTTTGCGGTGGCATGTTATTTTTCAGAAAGAAAAACAGATAAAGTGAGTTATGTGAAACACTATTTCCCTGAATGTGATATTATTGCGTTTATTCCAAATACGGAGTTGTTAACGGTTGAAAGTCGAGAAGTCTTACCAAAATCTTTTACCTATTCAGAAGCCGTTGAAGCAAGTGCGATTGCTAACGTGATGATTGCCGCAGTGATTAATGGTAATTTACCTCTAGCTGGCAAAATGATGGAAGAAGATCGTTGGCATGAAAAATACCGTCAGAAATTGATTCCCCACTTAGCCTCCATTCGCCAACTTGGTAAAGATGAAGGCGCCTATGGTTGTTTTTTAAGTGGTGCTGGCCCAACGGTTTTAATTCTTTCACCAGAAGACAAAACAGCGCGATTAATGAAGACATTACAAGCATTAGATAACAGTGCCACCATTGAATTACTATCAATTGATCGTGAAGGCGTTCAAACTTTTTAAAAAGAATAAAAAGAAGCGGGGATAAAAAAGTTGCCCTTTAAGGAATCAGGAGAAACAACAAAAATTTCGTTCCAAATTTTTGTTGTTTTCAGTTTGTTTTTCAAAGAAACGACTGCTGTCATACCGCTTTTTCAAAAAGAAGGGACGGTGACTTATTTCAATCACCGTCCCTTCTTTTCTTTTTTTAATCGGCATTTTCTTCTGTAATATAATAACTATGGTCTTCTAAATTTAAAGCATTTAAAATCATCGAGGCGGTTTCCTCAATTGACAAATTGGCCACGTTAATTACAAAACAACCCAGTTTTTCGTAAAGTTCATGGGCAAAAGCTAGTTCGGATTTGATTTTTTCGATATCGGAATAAGCAGTGTCTGGGTTTAAGCCATACGCAATCATTCGTTCTTTGCGAATCCCGTTTAAAACTTCTGGATCATTGGTTAAACCAACAATTTTTTTAGGGTCAATTTCCCAAAGTTGTTTTGGAATGTGTGCTTGCGGAACCAAAGGTAAATTAGCTACCTTTAAGTTTTTATTGGCTAAAAACAAACTTAAAGGTGTTTTTGATGTTCTAGAAACGCCCAGTAAGACAACATCGGCTTCTAAAAAACCACGAGGATCCTTTCCGTCATCGTACTTTACAGCAAATTCCATGGCTTTAATTCGCTTGAAATAGTTTTTATTTAAGTGGTGCAAGGCCCCAGGCTCGCGCGTTGGAATAACACCTGATCTTCGTTGCACTTCTAAGACAGGGGGCGTTAGGACATCAAAGTGATAGAGTTCGCTTGCTTCACAGAAATTATGAGCCAATTCAACGAGCTCTTCATTAATTAAAGTATGGAGAATAATAGCATCATGTTTTTTGGCGTCAATTAATGATTTAATTAATGCTTCCTTAGTTGTGATAAATGTTCGACGAAAGATCTCGAAATCGACCGTAGGGTACTGGGCCATTGTTGCTTGTGCTAGTTTTGAAGCAGTTTCACCGGCAGAATCAGAAATAATAAAAAAAATGACCGGTTTGTTATGGTTATCTTCACTCATAAAAATCCCTCACTTGTATTTTAGTCACAGATATTATACCATACAATCGATTGAGTGATTTGCTGATTTCTTTGAGTAGGGAGGAAAGTAAGATGAATAATGAAGCCGAAATCACAAGAGCGCTCCAAATGCTTAAAAATAGTGGGAAAAAACATACAAAAAATCGCGAAGAAATGATTGGCTACTTGGCCAAAGAAAATCGTTACCTTTCTGCAAAAGAGATTTATGCTTTTTTAGCCAAAGAAAATCCAGGTGTGAGTTATGATACAATTTATCGAAACTTGAAAGATTTTTCAGAAATAGGGATTTTAGAAGAAACCGACTTAAATGCCGAAAAACATTTTCGTTTTCATTGTGTCGTGCCAGGATCTAATCACCACCATCATCATTTCATTTGTACCACGTGTGGCGCAACAAAGGAATTAACTCTTTGTCCAATGGATTATTTCCAAGATCAGTTGCCTAATTGTTTGATTGAAAGTCATCGTTTTGAGATATTTGGTCAATGTGAAAGGTGTTTAGTGGAAAAAAACGAAGATTCTATTGAAAAAAGATGAAGTTTTTTGTAGAACAGCTTGACACTAATTCAAGGCTTCGCTATAATTTTCAAAGGACAGTGTTGTAAGTTAATGAGTTATTAATTTACATAAACGGTTACTTTTTAAGCTCGGAGGGAGGGATTAACATGTCAAAAACAGTCGTTCGTAAAAACGAGTCTCTTGATGATGCTCTTCGTCGCTTCAAACGTTCCGTTTCAAAAGCAGGTACATTACAAGAATCACGTAAACGTGAGTTTTATGAAAAACCAAGCGTGAAACGCAAGAAAAAATCTGAAGCCGCTAGAAAACGTAAAAAATTCTAATTTTTTCTAGAGTGCAAGAATTGGAGTTGGTAGTGTGACACTACTCAGCACATTGAACGATGATATGAAGCAAGCGATGAAGGCAAAAGAGAAAGATGTTTTGCAGGTGATTCGCATGATAAAAGCATCGTTGCAAAATGAGCAAATTAAGCTTGGTCGCGAATTAACTGAAGAAGAAGATTTAACCATCTTAGCACGTGAAATGAAACAACGTCGTGATTCTTTAGCTGAATTTGAAAAAGCCGGCCGGGAAGATTTGGTCGAAAAAGTAAAAATTGAAATTGCAATTGTTGAAGGATATCTTCCAGTTCAATTAACGGAAGAAGAAATCCGTCAAATTGTTTTACAAGCAATTGAACAAACGAACGCAACCTCTAACCAATCCTTTGGTCCAGTTATGGGGCTTGTGATGCCACAAGTCAAAGGAAAAGCGGATGGTGCGGTTGTCAATGCAATTGTTAAAGAACTATTAAACAATTTGTAATGAAGTTATTCAGTCGTAAGGGCTTGCCCTTACGACTTTTTTACTTTTTATCACGTAATTTTACGCTAAAAGTGAAAGGTTCAAAAAAATAGGCGATTTCTTTGTAAATTTAAACGGCTTTTTAAACGCAAGCAATTCTTCTTTTTGCTAGAGTATGTTATCATGAAGAAGAAATTGAATAAAGGAGTGTACTCACTTTTGACTGAAGAATTAAAAACAATTGAAATTCAGCTTCACGAACAAGACGATACGAATTTACTTTTTGGGGCGCATGATAAGCATCTCAAAATCATCGAAGAAACCACACACACGATTATTCGAACTCGGGGAGAAATGATCCAAATTCAAGGCCCTAGTAAAATGGTTGAAGGGGTTGCTCAGGTCATCAAAAAATTGCAAGAATTGATTCACCGTGGCATCCAAATCAGCTCGCCGGATGTGGTGACGGCTTTGAAGATGTTACGCAATGAGACCTTGGATGAGTTTGTTGAAATGTACGAAGAAGAAATCATTAAAGACCGACATGGGAAACCGATTCGAGCAAAAAATATAAACCAAAAAAAATATATTGCTGAAGTAAAAAAACATGACGTGGTTTTTGGGATTGGACCAGCTGGTACGGGGAAAACTTTTTTAGCCGTCGTGTTGGCGATTCAAGCTTTGAAAAAAGGTGAAGTGCAAAAAATTATTTTGACTCGTCCAGCCGTTGAAGCTGGCGAGAATTTAGGTTTTTTACCTGGTGATTTAAAAGAAAAAGTGGACCCATATTTGCGTCCCGTTTACGATGCTCTTTATCAAATTTTTGGTGTAGAACATACGAACCGCTTGATGGAGCGGGGCGTCATTGAAATTGCTCCTTTAGCATATATGCGTGGAAGAACGCTAGAAGATGCCTTTGTCATTTTAGATGAAGCACAAAATACAACGGTTGCGCAGATGAAGATGTTTTTAACGCGCTTAGGTTTTCACTCAAAAATGATTATTAATGGCGACGTTAGCCAAATTGATTTACCAAAACATAAAGGCATTCAAAGTGGCTTAATTCATGCTCAAAAAACATTAGCAAATATTAAACAAATTTCATTTGTAACCTTTAATGCCAATGACGTTGTTCGTCATCCGGTCGTGGCTCAAATCATTCAAGCATATGATCAAGCAGAAAAAAATTAAATAATTGAAAAAAGTAGGAGGGGATCTAGTGGTCATCCAACCTTTAGCTAAAATTAACCAAAAGTTTGGTAATTTTTTTATAGTGGGGGTTTTAATTGTTTTTTTTGTTTTTTCGTCATTACTCTTATTTTCAAATGTTCAACAAAGAACGATTGATTACAAAGAAGGGCAAGTTTCCGAACAAAGCATTCGAGCAAACAAGACAATCGAAAATATCACAGCAACCGAACAAAAAAGAAAACTAGCCGCTGAAGCTGTGTCCCCCGAGTATACTTTTCAAGAAGATTTAGCTGAGAAACAAGGACAGCTAATCGCTACTTTATTTTCTTATATTGGAGAAGTTCGAAAAGAAACAATCAAAGAAAATGAGGAACGAACAAAGGCGGCGAAAGAGGGAACCAATGTAGAAGTCGTTTCAATTGACGAGCAAGTGGCTTCCCTTAAGAAAAAATTGGAAAAAGTCGATGCAGATGATTTGTCATTTTATCAAAAAATTCCCAATATGTTTTATCAAATTATTTTTTCCCTCTCCGATACAGAAGTCCAGCAGGTCGAAACAGAATCTTTGCGCTTAGTCAAAGAACAAATGGAAAATCAAATTCGTTCATCTGGAGTGAATGAAGCACGTCAAAATGCTTATAGCGAAGCAGAGTTATTAAGCTTAACGAATAATCAAACACAAGCGATTCGTTATATTTTAAATCAAGGAATTGTGGCAAATTCGTACTTGAACGAAAAACGTACAGAAGAACTAAGAAAACAGGCCAAAGAAGCTGTCCAACCCGTCATGATTTTTCAAGGAGAAGTGATTGTTCGAGAAGGATCGCAACTTGATGCCACGATGATCGATAAGCTGAATTTATTAGGTATGACTAGTCAACATACGAGTATTTATCCATTAGTTGGAATGATTCTGGCCAATCTCTTACAAATTGGCGTGTTATTGTATTTTTTAAAACAACTTGAAGAAAAGCAAGCACAGATTATGTCGCTCGTTTTTTATACAACAATGATGGCTTTAAGTTTATCCTTTATGAAGTTTTCCCAATTATTTCAAACGAATGCACTCCCTTACGTACCGCTGTTATTTCCCGCCGCTTTTGTACCACTCGTTTTAACGGTCTTTTTGAATCGGCGAGTAGGACTATTATCAGCTTTATTTCAAGTGGTGATGGCTATTTTTGTTTTTTATGATTCAATCGGGACGAATACCTTAACCATTGTTTTAATTTCTTATTTATTCTCAGGTTTAATGGGAACCATGGTTAAACGCAAACGAGTCGTTGAACAAGGCGGTTCGGCACTTGTTTGGGTTGTTTTGTTTCCGATGTTAATGAACCTTATTTTAATCGTTTATCAAGGATTGGATTTCACGCGGAATCAAACATGGTTAACTTTAATTGTTGGTATTGCTGGGAGTGGTTTGTCTTTAATTTTAACGACCGCGCTTCACCCTTACATTGATTTATTATTAACCGATGACTCGATGATTGTGTTAAATGAACTCAGCAATCCCAATCACCCCTTGCTAAAAAAATTACTAGAAGAAGCACCAGGCACGTATAATCATAGCATGATGGTGGCTAACTTAAGTGCTAATGCGGTGGCAGAAATTAATGGTCAATCCTTGATTACTCGCGTGGCTTGTTATTACCATGATATTGGGAAGTTAAAACATGCCAACTTTTTTGTAGAGAATTTACCGCAAGGTGCTGAAAATCCACATAACTTTTTACTACCCAATGACAGTAAACAAATTATTTTCGGTCACGTTTTAGATGGGGCGAAAACTTTAGAAGAAAATAATATGCCACAAATGGTTGTTGATATTTGTCGACAGCATCATGGAACAACCTTAATGAAATATTTTTATGTAAAAGCAAAAGAAAGAAATCTGAATATTTCAGAAGAAGAATTTCGCTACCCAGGTCCAATTCCACAAACAAAAGAAGCCGCGGTCGTGAGTATTGCTGATAGTTGTGAAGCTGCTATTCGTGCCATGGATCATCCAACGAATGAGAAAATTGCTGATTTTGTGGCAAATTTAATCAAAGACCGCTTATTGGATGGCCAATTAGACGATTCTGGCTTAACGATGAAAGAAATAAAAATCATCCAAAAATCTTTAGTGAATGGTCTATGTAGTACGTTTCATTCAAGAATCAAATACCCGAAAATGAAATCAGAAGCTGAAAAAATGAAAGAAGAACAGGAGAGAGCCAGTCGCCATGGAGATTAATTTTTTTGATGAAACGAAACAAGTTTCAACCCAAGAACAAGAAAAAATTGAAGCACTACTTCAGTTTGCCGCAAATTATTTAAAGTTAGCAGAGGATGCGGAAATGTCTGTCACTTTTATGGATAATGCGGCTATTCAAGAAATTAACCGTCAATACCGAAAGAAAGACATGCCGACTGATGTGATTAGCTTTGCTTTTGAAGAAGAACTTGCAGAAACACCGGCAATTATTTTGGATGAAGATTTAATGGCGGGTCTTGATCTGCCCCAAATTTTAGGCGACTTGATGATTTCAACGCAGCGAGCAAAAGAGCAAGCCCTTGACTATGGACATAGTTATGAAAGAGAATTAGGATTTTTAGCTTTACATGGTTTTTTACATTTAAATGGCTACGATCACATGACAGAAAGTGATGAGCAAATCATGTTTGGACTACAAAAGGAAATATTGGATGCTTATGGATTACAAAGATAGAAAAGAAGATATTGGTAAAAACAAATATTTTTATCAGTCCATAGAGTTTGCTTTAACCGGCATTCGTACCGTTTTTCAAGATGAGCGCAATATGCGTAGCCATCTACTAGCCGGGGTAATCACGATTTTTTTAGGGTTTATTTTTCAATTGAACAAATGGGAATGGCTCTGGATATTATTGTGCATCTTTTTGGTGGTCGCTATGGAAATCATTAATACTGCTTTTGAGAATGTGGTGGATATGGTCACCGATTTTCATTTTCATTCAATTGGGAAAAAAATTAAAGATATGGCAGCTGGAGCAGTCCTGATTACCGCTTTATTTGCCGTCTTGGTTGGTTGTATCATTTTTTTACCCAAAATATTTCAATTATTTTTTTAGAAAAGAGGAACTTTAATGACAAATTTTAAATCAGGCTTTGTCGCGATTGTTGGCCGACCGAATGTTGGGAAATCAACTTTATTAAACCGAATCGTTGGTCAAAAAATCGCCATAATGAGTGACAAAGCACAAACCACGCGAAATAAAATTCAAGGGGTTTATACAACTGAGAACGAGCAAATTGTTTTTATTGATACACCAGGCATTCATAAACCAAAGCATCGTTTGGGCGATTTTATGGTAGAAACGGCATATAGCGCGATGCGTGAAGTGGATGTCATTCTTTTTATGGTCAATGCGGATCAAGAAAGAGGCAAGGGCGATGATTTAATTATTGAGCGTCTTAAAAATAGCTCAGTTCCGGTTTATTTAGTTATTAATAAAATTGATAAAATTCATCCGGATGTCCTACTTGAGCAAATTGAAGACTATTCAAGTCAAATGGCTTTTGCTGAAGTTGTGCCAATTTCTGCGACGCAAGGCAATAACTTTGAAAGATTGATGGCGACACTAATTGCTCATTTACCCGAAGGTCCTCAATACTTCCCAGATGATCAAATTACGGATCACCCAGAACGCTTTATCGTTTCTGAATTAATCCGTGAAAAGGTCTTATTTTTCACCCGAGATGAGGTTCCTCATTCAGTCGCCGTTACGATTGATTCGATGAAGCGTAATGAGAACAATAAAATTCAAATTCAAGCAACCATTATTGTTGAAAGGGACAGTCAAAAAGGCATTATCATCGGTAAAGGCGGTAAAATGTTGAAGTTAATTGGGACCAAAGCCCGCCTAGATATTGAACATTTATTAGGCGATAAGGTCTTTTTAGAATTATGGGTCAAAGTACAAAAAGATTGGCGTGATAAACAAACCCATTTAAAGGACTTTGGGTATCGTAACGAAGATTATTAAAAGCGCGCCATCCTCAAGTTAAAAAAGGGGGATGAAAGTGAAAAATTTTGCTGAATCCAAAGGAATCGTCTTATTTTCACGTGATTATAAAGAAAAAGATATGCTCGTTAAAATTTTTACAGAAACCTCAGGAAAATTAATGTTTTTTGTAAAAAGAGCCCATCAAAAAAACAATCCCCTTTTTCAAGGGGTTTTGCCTTATACCCAAGCGACCTATATCGGTAAATTCAACGAAGAGGGGCTGTCTTTTTTAAATGGCGTAAAAGAAGTCCATGCGTTTAAACAAATTCAAGCGGATATATTTGCTGCAGCTTATGCGACTTATTTGTTGAATTTAGCCGATGCGGCCATTGAAGATCATGTTTATGATCCGAATCTATATACTTTCTTATCCCAAGCCCTTACTTTGATTGATGAAGGAAAAGATTCTGAAATCATTACCAATATTTTTGAAATCCAACTTCTGCATCGTTTTGGTGTGGCATTAAATTGGCAAAATTGCCAAATTTGTGGCCAAACACAAGGGAAATTTGATTTTTCGCCAAAATATCACGGCTTACTTTGTGAGACACATTTTTTAAATGATTCCCATCGTTATCAAGCCGATCCGGTTAGTATTCATTTCATTCGTTTATTTGCTAATGTTTCTTTTGAAAATTTAAACGAATTAAAACTAAAAACGGAGACAAAACAGGCGATTCGTCAAGTAATCGATCAACTTTATGAAGAATATGTGGGCATTCACTTGAAGAGTAAAAAATTTATTGATGAGATGAAACAATGGGAAAAAGTTTTAAAACCCAAACCCCTTGA
>CAYNOA010000001.1:14464-16311 GCA_964398695.1 uncultured Enterococcus sp.
CTTGAGAAAAATGTGGAAAATGATTGACAAAAGCCAGTGAAAACCATTAAGATGGATGAGAAAAGTAAATAGTGCGTTAATCAAATAACAAAGTAAAAGAACCGTCCTTTTAGCGAGTTTGGAAAAAGTGTGAGCCAAATAGTGACCCTTTTACCATAAGCAATTGAGAGCATGGATCAAAGAAGCTGCCGAGAAATCGGAAGTAGGGTGGAACCGCGATAATTTCGTCCCTACACTTGTTCACAAGACAAGTGTAGGGTTTTTTTGTTTTGACAAATCATTTAATTAGGAGGACTAGGAATAATGGAACAAAAACTGACAGTACAAGAAATGATTATTACACTACAAAATTTTTGGTCAAGTAATGGTTGTATGCTGATGCAAGCGTATGATACAGAAAAAGGGGCGGGTACCATGAGTCCCTACACTTTTTTACGAGCAATCGGACCAGAACCATGGAATGCGGCTTACGTTGAACCCTCTCGTCGTCCAGCAGATGGTCGTTACGGTGAAAATCCAAACCGTTTGTATCAACATCATCAGTTTCAAGTGGTGATGAAACCTTCGCCAGAAAATATTCAAGAATTATATTTAGAAAGTTTAAAACTTTTAGGAATCGATCCCTTAGCTCATGATATTCGTTTTGTAGAAGATAACTGGGAAAATCCTTCTTTAGGTTGTGCCGGTTTAGGTTGGGAAGTTTGGCTAGATGGAATGGAAGTAACCCAATTCACTTACTTTCAGCAAGTGGGTGGACTGGCTTGTAAACCAGTCACATCAGAAATTACTTATGGTATGGAACGTTTGGCTTCTTATATTCAAGAAGTCGAAAGCGTGTATGATTTAGTTTGGACTCAAGGTGTCAAATACGGAGAAATTTTTACCCAACCCGAGTATGAGCATTCAAAGTATTCATTTGAAATTAGCAATCAAGCGATGTTACTTGATAATTTCAATAAATTTGAAGCAGAAGCTAAAAAATGTATTGAAGCAAATTTAGTCCATCCAGCCTATGATTATATTTTGAAATGTAGTCATAACTTTAACTTACTCGATGCCAGGGGCGCTGTTTCAGTGACTGAACGAGCCGGTTATTTAGCTAGAATTCGTCACATGGCTAGAGCGGTTGCTAAAATTTTTGTCGATGAGCGAGCGAAATTAGGTTACCCCCTTTTAAGCCCAGCAGAAGCTCAAAAATGGTTGAAGGAGGACAAATAAAATGGCAAAAGATTTATTATTTGAAATTGGTTTAGAAGAAATGCCTGCACGCGTCGTGATTGACGCAATGAACCAACTGCAAGAAAAAACGGCTGCATTTTTAACGGAAAACGGCTTAACTTTTGATGAAGTGAAAGGATATTCAACGCCACGTCGGTTAGCTGTTTACGTTACTAATTTAGCGGAAAAACAAGCCGATAAGGTGGAAGAATTAAAAGGTCCAGCTAAAAAAATTGCGTTAGATGCTGAAGGTAATTGGAGTAAAGCTGCTCAAGGATTTGTACGAGGTCAAGGATTAACGACCGATGCAATCTATTTTAAAGAAATTAAAGGGATTGAATATGTCCACGTGACAAAAGAAACGAAAGGGAAAGCGACATTTGAAGTGCTCGATGGGCTAAAAGAAGTGATGACGAGCTTGACATTTCCGGTTACCATGCATTGGAACCAATATGATTTTGAATATATTCGCCCGATTCATTGGTTAGTTGCCTTATATGGCGACCAAGTGATTCCTTTTGAGTTTTTAGATGTTTCAACCGGTCAAACTTCACGCGGCCATCGCTTCTTAGGAAAAGAGGTTACTTTTACTCATGCAAATGAATATTTAACGAAATTGCAAGAGGTCT
>CAYNOA010000001.1:16321-22700 GCA_964398695.1 uncultured Enterococcus sp.
AATTGCTGATTCCGCTCATCGTCAAGCGCTGATTGTCGATCAAATTGCGGCACTTGCCAATCGAAACGCTTGGCAAGTGACACTAGATGCCGATTTATTAGATGAGGTAAATAATTTAGTCGAATACCCAACGGCTTTTGTTGGCAATTTTGAAGAAAAATATTTAACAGTACCTGAGGAAGTGTTAGTGACTTCAATGAAAGAACATCAACGTTATTTCGAAGTCAGAAATGCACAAGGAGCCCTATTACCTCACTTTATTTCAGTTCGTAACGGTGATCAAAACCATTTAGAAAATGTGATTCGTGGAAATGAAAAAGTTTTAGTGGCTCGTTTAGAAGACGCGGAATTTTTCTATCAAGAAGATAAAAAACGCCCGATTGAAGAATGTATTGAAAAATTAAAGCAAGTTACTTTCCACGAAAAAATTGGATCAATCTATGAAAAAATGCAACGTGTTCAAGTAATTGCTAAAATTATCGGCGAACATGTCCATTTAACCGAAGAAGAAATGCAAGATTTAAAACGCGCAAGTGAAATTTATAAATTTGATCTTGTGACGAATATGGTCGGTGAATTTCCTGAATTACAAGGAATTATGGGTGAAAAATATGCCTTATTACAAGGTGAAAAACCCAGTGTGGCTCAAGCTATTAAAGAACACTATCTGCCGATTTCAAGTGAAGGGGAGTTACCAAGTTCAAATATTGGAGCGGTGTTAGCGATTTCAGATAAATTAGATAGTTTGTTAACCTTCTTCTCAGTCGATATGATCCCAAGTGGCTCCAATGATCCTTATGCGCTTAGACGTCAAAGCTATGGCATCATTCGCATCATTCATCAAAAAGAATGGAATTTCTTGTTAATCCCACTTGTTGAGAAAATCATGCAAACAATCAATGAAAATAATGAAAAATATGGTTTGCAGCTAGTTGCGAAAAAAGAACAATTGCAAGAATTTATTCAAGCCCGCATGAAGCAATTCTTTGGCATTGAAAAAATTCGCCATGACATTATTGAGGCTGTGATTGCTTCTCAACAACAAGATTTAAGTCAGTTGTTTGTCGCGGCCAAAGTTTTACGAGAACACCAAAATGATGCTGATTTTAAAGTGTCAATTGAGGCCTTGACGCGCGTGATTAATCTTGCTCGTAAAGCGCCAGTACAATTAGAAGCGGTCAATCCAACGCTATTTGAAAATGAAGCAGAAAAGCAGTTGTATGCAGGAGTAGCAGAAATTACTAAAAACTTCAAAACGAATCCAATGACCACTAATTACTTAGCCTTAGTTCATTTGCGTCCTTTGATTGATCAATTCTTCAATCAAACGATGGTGATGGTTGATGACGAAGCATTACGCAATAATCGTTTGAGTTTACTGAATCAAATTTCTAAAATGGTCCTTTTAATTGCGAGTTTGGATCAATTGGTGACAAAATAACACAAAAAATTGCTAAGCTAAAAATTTTGATTTTCTTTTAACCGTTGTACCGATGAAAGGAGGCGAGGAGATGAAAAAAGTACGCGTCTTACTTTATTTAGAGGTTGCGGAAAAACTAAAAGAAGATATTTTTTCTGGTAAATATCCAGTTGGTTCAATGTTGCCAACTGAAAATGAACTAGAAGCAATGTTTAAAGTGAGCAAAATTACGATTCGAAAAGCAATCGAATTACTTGCTGCTGATGAATATGTCGAGAAAAAAAGTGGTCGTGGGACGACCGTTTTGAGCAATCGGCCCTACAATCGTTTATCAAGAGCCGAGAGTTTTACACAAATATTAAAAAATACGCAGCATACGATTCGAAAAGAAATTCTGGGTTTAAAAGTTGTTCAGTTAGGCCAAACAGATCCCTTGTATCCAAGCTTTGGCCAACAAGTCGTCTGCTTTGAACGCTTGTATTATCTCGATGAGGCGCCATATATTTACTTTAGCCACTATCTACCGATTAAAATGGCTGAATTGACAGAGATAGCCTTCACTGAGGAATCTTTGTATCGTTTATTAATGCAAAAAGGCTTTATTATCTCAGATTTTTCTGATGATTTGTTTGCAGTGGCCTTGTCAACGGCTGAACAAAGGCTATTACAAACAAATGAAACAATTGCTATGAAACGTATCCGGCGCGCTACCAATGCAACTGGGGGATTGATTGAGTATTCTGAGGCAGTTTATAACACCAACCGCCACCCTTATCGAATTACATACGAAGTTTAAAAAAGACGCCCTACAAAAACGTTCCTGTGACCGTTTCGCTAGGGTGTCTTTTCATGTCAATCACTGATTTTTTGTTGAAAAAGGCAGAAATTCCTATACATGAAATGAAGGCTATGTTACTATTTATTTACAAACATTATAATGTTATTGTTTTATTTGGAGCGTTAAAAAATTTGTTTTATTTTGTAATAGCAATAAATTCTTATAGCTAGGTGGAAACTATGAAAAGAAAAGGAGCTATTTCTATTTATCCCAATCACAGTGATTCACTTAGGGATAAAGAATAGATGCAATGGACGCCAATTATTTATCCGCGGTTAAAATTTACGAAAAGAAGTAGGTGTAGAGATGTTTGATTTAGTCATTAGAAAGGCAAAAGAAATCGTTGGTCCGTCTTTTGATATCGGGATTCAAGCTGGAAAAATTGTCGCAATCCAACCAATCATTCGTGAAAAAGGCAAAAAAGAATATTGCCTAACAAGCAAGCAATTTTTAAGTGCAGGTTGGATTGATGATCACGTGCATTGTTTTGAAAAAATGACTTTGTACTACGATTATCCTGATGAAATTGGGATAAAAAAAGGAGTGAGTACCGTTATTGACGCAGGAACGACTGGGGCAAAAAATGTAGGGGCTTTTTTCGAATATGCAAAAAAAGCCAAAACGAACGTTTATGCACTGCTGAATATTTCAAAGTGTGGGATTGTCGCACAAGACGAACTGGCAGATTTAAGTAAAGTACAAGAAAAGTTAGTGAAAAAAAGTATAGAAGAATATCCTAACTTTATTGTCGGCCTAAAAGCAAGGCTAAGTCGAACTGTGATTGGAGAAAATGGCCTCAGACCTTTAGCATTAGCAAAGAAAATCCAAAAGCAAAATGGCTCCCTTCCTTTAATGGTTCATATTGGTTCAGCACCACCAAATTTAGCTGAAATTTTAAGTTTAATGACACCCGGTGATATTTTAACGCACTGCTTTAATGGCAAAGAAAATGGTATTTTTAATCAAAAAACACAAAAAATAAAACCCTTTGTTCAAAAAGCTTATCAGCAAGGGATTATTTTTGATCTAGGACATGGGACAGATAGTTTTAATTTTTTTGTCGCAGAAGCTGCTCTTAAAGAAAAAATAAAAGCCCAATCAATCAGTAGTGATATTTATATTCGGAATCGGCAAGCAGGGCCTGTTTTTAATCTAGCAACCACAATGGAAAAAATGCGTATAGTAGGCTATTCATGGGAAGAAATTCTAAGTGCTGTCACAAAAACGCCCGCTAGAAATTTTAATTTAAAAAATAAAGGGGCAATCAAATTAAATTATGATGCAGATTTTACTGTTTTTGAATTTTTAGAAGAATCCAAAAAGCTGATTGACTCAAATGGCAACCAACGAATTACGACCGAACAAATTCGACCATTAAAAACCATTGTAGGAGGTACCATTTATGACTGTGAACTATGAGAAATTTCAGTTAAAACAAGTAATTAATGCTTCAGGGAAAATGACGATTTTAGGTGTTTCTCGAGTGAGTGAAAAAGTTTTAGCCGCGCAACGTTTTGGGGGAGAAAATTTTTTTGAGATGGAGAATTTGATTAAAGAAACCGGCGCCTATATTGCTGAGTTACTCCAAGTCGAAGCCGCTCAGATTGTGTCTTGCGCTTCAGCCGGGCTTGCCCAAGCAGTTGCTGCCGTTATTGGTCAAGGGAGTTTGTATCACGCCTACCATCCTTATGCTAAGCAAATAATCAAGCGGGAGATTCTTTTGCCTAAGGGGCATAATGTTGATTATGGGGCACCAGTTGAAGTGATGGTTGAACTTGGCGGTGGTCAAGTAGTCGAAGCTGGCTATGCGAATTTGTGCACCTCAATGCATTTAGAGATGTTAATCAATGAAAATACGGCGGCCATTTTGTATATTAAAAGTCATCATACGGTCCAAAAAAGCATGTTAAGTATCAATGAGGCCATAAGTTTGGCGAAAAAATATGCTTTGCCTTTAATTATCGATGCTGCCGCCGAAGAAGATTTGTTACGCTACCATCAGTTAGGTGCAGATTTGGCTATTTATTCAGGAGCAAAGGCAATTGAAGGTCCTAGTGCCGGGCTTGTTATTGGAAACAAAAAAATGATTGATTGGGTTTATCTACAAAGTCATGGGATTGGCCGAGCAATGAAAATAGGAAAAGATAACATTTTAGGTTTTACACAAGCCATTGAAGATTATATAAAGGAACCACAAGAAACAGGGACAGCGATGCAAGCGCGTTTAATTCCTTTGATCGAAGCACTCAATGATCTTCCGCATTTAACTGCTAAAATAGTGCGAGATGGTGCCGGTCGAGACATTTACCGGGCAAGTGTTCAAATCACTGGAGAAAAAAATGCGGCCCAAGTAATCGCCGCTTTAAAAAAGCAAAACCCGGCTATTTATACTCGTGAATACCAAGCAAATAACGGAATTATTGAATTTGACATCCGTGCAGTCAAAGAAAATGAAATGCTTCAAATTGTGGCTGCGTTGAATAAAATTTTAAGTGAATAAAAGATTGAAGGAGTAAAAAGATGTCTCAAAAACCCAATTATTTAGAAGGAAGCATTTGCTTAAACGTCTTAGCCAATTCGGCTGAAAATGCGAAAGAATGTTACGACGCAGCTCAAGGTCAGATCGTCTTAGGTGTTTTATCAAAAAATTACCCAGATGAGGAGCAAGCGGTGATTGATATGAAAAAATATCAGGTAGCGACAAACAATGCTTTATCGATTGGTTTGGGGGCGGGTGACCCGAATCAAAGTCAAATGGTCTCGCGCTTAGCTAGTAAATTACAGCCACAACATGTTAATCAAGTTTTTACGGGTGTTGGAACAACGAGAACTTGGTTGCAGCAAAATGAAACGATAGTCAATGGTTTAATTTCTCCATCTGGTGAAGTAGGGTATGTCAATATTGCAACTGGTCCACTAAGTTCAAAGGGACCGATTACAAAAGTACCGATTATAACGGCCATTAGGCTTTTAAAAGATATGGGCGGGAGCTCGGTGAAGCTTTTTCCAATGAATGGACTTGCGTATAAAGAAGAATACGTAGCAGTTGCGCAGGCTTGTGCTAAAGAAGATTTCATTTTAGAGCCAACGGGTGGAATTAATTTAGAGAACTTTGGCGAAATCATTCAAATTGCTCTGGAATCAGGTGTGAAAAAAATCATTCCGCATGTATATCGTTCAATTATCGATCCTGTAACTCAAAATACCCGACCGAGTGAAGTGCAGCAATTATTTGAAATTTCAAAAAAACTATTAAGTGAAATCAAAGTTTAGAGGGGGGAGCAGGATAAAAGTTGGTGCATTTGGTGAAGTGAGATTACGATTCACACCACCGGAATAATTATTATTAGAATAAAGCGACTCATTGCAAATGATGTTTGCGGGAACAGGTGTAAACTTATTAGCAAATTTAACCTATTCTCAGATAGCGTCTTCTTTGCCTAGCACGGTACCCGACACCTGACTTGGGGTGACTACTTTGGCAAAGTTTCGCGGGGATTGAGAAGACATATTCTAAAAAAACTAGCATTTAGCTTCTTCTTTTGCAGAAACGGGTTTTAGTGAATTTACGAAGAAGAGCAGACTTTAGGCACTCGTGGATTATAAAACCTTCGTGTATAAAAATGGGGCTATGACATCAGTCACAGCCCCATTTCCTACGATTAGTCAAGAGTGTTTATTATCGATCTTGTTGTTTACCAGCGTTACGACCTTGGCCGTTATTGCGCGTGGTGTTTTGCGGTTTATTTTGACTCTTTGTTTCTTCCACTTTTGGTGTCACGTCTTTTCTTTCGGTTACGACGACTTTTGGTGGATTTTTTTCCATTTCTAAATCAATTTTTCGTTTAATCCGCGGCTTCATTAAGACGTTAGTGATAAACGTTTGGATACATCCGATAATCCCACCAACTACCCAGTAAAGTGTCACACCTGCTGGGGATGAAAAAGACATCATGACAATCATGAGTGGCGAGACAATGAGCATGCTTTTCATCGTTTTTTTCTGTTCTTCTGGTATACCAATCAAAGAGATATAACCTTGTAAGGCATAAGCAAGCCCGGCAATTGCAACCAAGATCAGGCTGCTTTGACCAAGATTAATACCATAAAATGTCGCCGAA
>CAYNOA010000001.1:22710-26386 GCA_964398695.1 uncultured Enterococcus sp.
CAATGCCTGGTGTGTAGCGCGCGGTATAAAACAAGGCTGTAAAGACCGGCATCTGTAATAGTAGTGGTAAACAACCCATCCCACCGAACATTGAAACGTTATTTTCTTTGTAAATTTTTTGCATTTCAAGTTGCGCTTGTACCTGTTCTTCACGTGTTTGCGCTTTTTTCGCATTGGCTTGGGCAATCTCTAATTGTGGTTTTAAGTATTGCATTTTTTCAGATTGGATTGTGGCTTTATGCGATTGATGAATCCCTAAGGGTAAAATAAACAAGCGGACAATAATTGTAATCGCAATAATAGCCCAGCCATAGCCCCAACCCCAGTTGTTGGCAAGATGGGTTACAAGACTGCCTAATGGCGAAATCATATAGCGGTAGATAAGACCATCTGGATTGGGTGATCCGTCAGCTAAACGACTCACACAGCCAGATAAAGTTAGTAATACGGTTAAAAGGCCAGAGCCAATTAACCAACTCTTTAAATTTCTCATTGAATTCTTCCTTTTCTATTTAAATTAACTCATGGAATACTATACTAAAAAAAGCCCCCTTTTTCAATGATTGAAAGAAATTCTCTTTTATAAAATCCAAGTTTGCTTACAAAGAAAGAAAACGTTGTGTGACTTTAATCGTTGGGTCTTCTTCGAAAGTACAATGATTGACTCGGCCATAAGGGGAGGGAGAAGCTTTTACTTTTTGAATAAAACGTTCAATATTTACGTCTTCACCGACGGCTTCAATCGTTACGGTGCCATCGTCTTCATTACGAGCAAAACCAGTAATTGAAAGTTCATCTGCAACCATTTTAGTCATAAAGCGAAAACCAACCCCCTGAACACGCCCGCTAACATTCATCCGAATTTTTTTCATAGAAAATCATCTCCTTTTAACTATGATAGCGTTTTTTTTATAATTGAACAAGTTATCTTCGTGAGTTCGTGTTATAATCTTTTCGGGTGATGACATGAATGAAATTATATCAATAAAAAATCAATTCATTAAGAATTTAAAAAAATTGCATCAAAAGAAAAATCGCGAGCGTGAAGGGAAATACCTACTAGAAGGGTTTCATCTAGTCGAGGAAGCGCTCAAACATCAAGCAAAGGTTGAGTGCGTTCTAGTTGAACATGAAACGTATACAAACTATGCGACATGGTTTGCTCAATTTGCAGTAGAAGTTGTTCTTGTCTCTGATGAAGTATTGAAAAGTGTTTCGGAACTACCGACCCCCCAAGGGATGATTGCAGTTGTCTTGAAACAAGAAAAGACGCCCATTGAAATCACTGGGAAATGGTTATTACTTGATCAAGTACAAGATCCAGGAAATGTGGGGACTTTGATTCGAACGGCAGATGCCGCAGGATTTCAAGGGGTATTTTTAGGCCAAGGGACTGCCGATATTTATAGTACGAAAGTTTTACGAAGTATGCAAGGTAGCAATTATCACTTGCCAATCCTTAGTGGGGAATTATCAACATTTATTGAGGAATTGATCAAAAATAATTATGCAGTTTATGGCACAGAGCTGAATCAAGCGGCGGTAAT
This sequence comes from uncultured Enterococcus sp., assembly GCA_964398695.1. Lineage (GTDB taxonomy): Bacteria > Bacillota > Bacilli > Lactobacillales > Enterococcaceae > Enterococcus_I. Next base: position 24,258 of record CAYNOA010000001.1, read on the forward strand.
TTACACTCGTATTCCTGTTCAAGAAAAAGTAGCGATTATTTTAGGGAACGAAGGCCAAGGGGTTCAAGCTGAAATTTTACGCCTGACTAAGCAAAACCTTTATATCCCAATTTATGGAAAAGCAGAATCATTAAATGTGGGAGTTGCAGGTGGCATATTAATGTATCATTTTGCAAATCAGGATTCTTTTAAGGAATGATTAAAAATTTTTAAAATGCCCCTTCTTTTATCGACAAATCGGATAAAGGTGCTATACTTCAAGATAAATGCGAACGATTGAAATCAATTTAGAGGTGACAAACTACACTTATGACAAAACATTGGAAAAATGACGAAGAGTATTTATCGTATGTAGAAGATTTATTAGTAACCGAAGAAGTTCAAAGTTTATCAACTTATGTGCAACATTATCATTCCACTCGTCTAGACCATTCAATTAGTGTGTCTTATTACAGTTATAAACTGGCTAAAAAGGTAAAGGGAGATACCCGAGCAATTGCTCGAGCAGGCTTACTCCATGATTTATTCTTTTATGACTGGCGGACAACGAAATTTGATGAAGGCTCACATGCGTATATGCATCCAAGAATTGCCGTGAAAAATGCAGAAAAAATTACGGAACTTTCTGATTTAGAGCGAGATATTATTATCAAACATATGTGGGGAGCAACAATTGCTTTTCCACGCTATAAAGAAAGCTACATTGTAACGATGGTTGATAAGTATTGTGCAATTAGAGAAGCCACAGGGCCGGCTTTTGGTCGGTTGAAAATCCGATGGCATCAACTGGTTTTAAGAAATCAATCCATTATCTAATCACAAAGAAAAAGGTTCCACTTGGTGAAAACCAAGTGGAACCTTTGTTGTATAACAATAGGTATGAATATAACCAGCCAAAGCTAAAGGTGCGAAAGCGAGAAGTAGACAGACGAAGCAGAAAAAATATTTTCTTTGGTTGATCGCAATGAAAGCCAGCAACAAAAGATAAAAAATGAAAACAAAAAGCTGCCTCTTTTAATAAGTTTATTCAGCACTGAAAAAATTCAGTGTGTTCTTTTTACTTGAATAATTGTAAAAATGTTTGAATGATCCGAGTGAAAAAATTTGCTTCCTCAACTGGTGTAGTCACGATTACTGGAACGGTATTTTTCTTTACATCGGTCGATTCGAGGTAATCAAGTGAATCATTGGGAGCCGTCAAAGAAAGTGTTCCGATGACTTGATCTACTGCTAAAGGAGCAAGTAATCTTTGGTGTTGATTCACTAGGTCTTTTTCAAGAATGAGTTGATAAGACAAGGCTTTTTTACTTGTTTTCGTTGGTAACCAAATTTTGGCAGGTTCTTTTGTAGCAATCGAGACAAAAGATTCTTTACCATAAATAACCGGTAGGTCCTCTAATTTAGGGCTAGACTCCTTATTTAAGGTGAGTGTTTCCAACTGCCAATTGCTAGAAATATATTCAAGCAAGCGTTGGGTCTCGCTAAATCTCGTACCAGGATCTTCGATACCATTTTCAGCATTTAAAACAACTGTAAGCAGCTGCTGTCCATCTTGTTCAAAAATCCCTACAAAACAAGCACCGGCTAAATCAGTTGTCCCGGTTTTTAGACCAAGTGTACCTGATGTTTCATAAGGATAGCCAGTAAGCATCCAGTTTGTATTATATAAAATAGTTTGATTTTGATCTCGTTCACTAAAATTTTTACTTGGCGTCGCAGAAACCGTTAAATAATCTGGATAATCTTGAATTAAGTGACGAGCAACAATGGCAAGTTCTTTAGCAGACAAGGTATTTTCATCCGTCTTGCTTGAGCCAGGATATAGGTCACCAATTAAGTCTGCGTTGTTTAAACCAGAACTATTGACTAAAAATGAATCATGAATGCCCCATGCTTCGAGTTGCTTGGTCATTAAATCGACAAAATCCTTTTCACTGCCAGCGATTTGTTCAGCTAGAGCTACAATCGCCGCGTTCGCCGATTGAATGGCTGCCGCATCAAATAATTCCTTGACAGTATAGGAATTACCTGCCTCTAATGCGACATTAGAAAGGTCGGGGATGGTACTAAGTTCAGCAACTTCAGGGGAAATCGTCACAAAATCTTGCCAATCAAGGTGGCCTTGCTCA
>CAYNOA010000001.1:26396-36324 GCA_964398695.1 uncultured Enterococcus sp.
CGAGGTACAAACTAATAATTTTAGTGATTGAAGCAATACCGAGGCGTTCATCCGCGTTTTGCGCGTATAATATTTTGCCACTATCCACATCAATGGCTAGAGCTGCATTGGCTTTTACTGCAAATCTTGAGTTGTCTACCGTAGTATCTGCTTGAACAATCGATCCAAAAAAACTATTAAATAAAATAAAAATAATTAAAATAATTCCTTGTTTTTTTTTCATTTATTCGATATCTCTTTCTAATTTATTATTTTTACAAGCTGAAATTAATGAATTTTAAAAAGCTCATAAGTTGTTTCTTCCGTTTCATCGTTAAAACAGATTTTTCCATTTTTTTGTTCAAAAGTAATTGTATACCCAAATTGGTCGATAAAAATTAAGAAATCACTTCCTCTTTCTTGTACGTGGACTTCTTGTTTTATTTGGTTGAAAAATAAATCAAAATTACTAGTCACTGTGAGGACTTTGGAAGATTTTAGCGGATCTTTAAAAGTCCAAGTACCGATAAATGGGTTCGTTTGTTCGAGTTTTTTGTCTTTTCTTTTTTTAAAAGCTGCCGAACCAATGATGGCTGTTCCAATTGAAGCCATTGCCCCAAGAATTAATAATTTCTTTTTCACCATTTGTGCCTCCTTTTGGTTTGGTTTCTTTTTTATCATTCTTTTTGAGAATAAAGCTATTTTAACATAGCTACTTTTTTAAAAATATAAGAAGATTTCTGATTAAAAAAAGAAAATACGATCGATAAATGTTAAACAAGCGTCTTTTTTTCTGCGGTTTTATTCAAATTGTGATACACTTTACGTTAGTGGCTATTCTATTTTTCGCTTGATTCACCAAGTCGCTTTGTTTTTTGACAATAGCTAGGTCGGAAACGATTTAGATGAATTGAGCGATTTTAATTGATGAACAAATATTAGCAAATAGTGAAGCGTTGTTTCTAAATTAATTTTAAAAAAAGAAATCAAAGAAAGTAGGAAGGTAAAATGATTAAATTAGGGATTATTGGAACAAACTGGATTACGCATCAATTTGTTGAAGCGGCCTTGGCAACCAAACAATATAATCTACAAGCTGTTTATTCAAGAAAACTTGAAACCGCACAAGCATTTGGCGAAAAATACGAAGGAACGGTTGACTCCACAACCGATTTTTCTGCCTTTATCAATGCGGCTAACATTGACACAGTTTACATTGCCTCTCCAAATAGTTTACATTTTCCACAAGCAAAAGCAGCAATTTTGGCGGGGAAAAATGTGATTGTTGAAAAACCTGCTTTTTCAAATCCAAAGCAAACAAATGAAATTGTAAGGCTGGCTAAAAAGCATCAAGTCTGCTTTTTTGAAGCGGCTCGCAATATTCATGAAGCTAATTTTGCCAAAGTAGCGGCTTTGTTGCCTGAAGCAAAAGAAATCATTGGAGCTAATTTTACTTTCATGAAATATTCCTCACGTTATGACGCGGTTTTAGCTGGTGAGGAGCCCAATATTTTCTCGTTAAAATACTCGGGTGGCTCGTTAGCCGATTTAGGCGTTTATCCGGTGTATGCAGCAGTTGCTCTTTTTGGAAAACCACAAAGTGTGCATCACTTTGCTCGTAAACTTGCAACCGGAGTTGATGGAATCGGTACCGCCATTTTACGTTATGCGAATTTTGATGTGACGATTCAACATGGCAAAATTGGTGAGGCCTTTTTACCTTCTGAAATCTATACCACGAAAGAAACGGTGGTATTGGATGGGATTAACTCAATTAGCCAAGTCGTGATTCATCATCGCTTAGAAAAAAGGCAAGAAAAATTGGATTTAATGGTTGAGGAAAACCCAATGATTGAAGAAGCCCGTGATTTTGCACAAGTCATTTTAAATCCAACGCTTCCAGAAAACAAAAAGAATTACGAAAGATGGCTTGAACTTGCGCAAACGGTGAGTGAAATACTATACGAAATGAGACAGCAAGCAGAGATTGTTTTTGCTGCTGATCAAGAAAAGGAATAAGAAAATAGATGATTTTAGAACAATTACCAGCAATTTGGCAAAATAAATGTCAAGAATATGGATTTACGCAGAGCAGCCCGATTCAAGAGGCCGTTTTTGCGCCAATGTCGAATCAAAAAAATGTGGTCGGAATCTCCCCAACAGGCTCTGGAAAAACATTGGCTTATTTATGGCCAAGTTTGTTAAAGGTGAAACCTAAAGAAGGACTGCAATTGATGATCTTCACTTCTTCACAAGAACTAGGGATTCAAGTAGCAGAAGTGGCTAAAGATTGGGGCAAAGATTTACAGTTAAATGTTCAATCATTAATTGGTGGCGCAAATATTAAAAGACAAATTGAACGTTTAAAAGACAAGCCTGAAGTGATTGTGGGAACTCCTGGTCGAATGTTAGAATTAATGAAACAAAAGAAACTAAAAGTTCATTCAGCGAATCATTTGATTTTGGATGAAGCCGATCAGTTACTACAAAAAGGCACGATTGAATTTATTTCGGAAATTTTGCGTCAAGTATCAAATACGACGCAATTTAGCTTTTTTTCAGCGACAGCCGAAGTGGCTTTGCCGGCAATCCAAAAGATTGTGGCAACCAATTTTGAATTGCATGATGTTTCTAAAATTGCGCAAACCAATCAGCAAGTGGCCCACTACTATTTACAATACCCCAAGCGTCAAGTGGTGGATGCGTTGAGACGCTTGAGTCATATCGAAGACTTTCAAGCTTTTGTTTTCTTTAATCAATTAGCAGAACTTGGAGTGACCGAAGAGAAATTGCTATATCATCAAGTACCAGTGGCCTCATTAGCTTCGGATCAGTCAAAAGAGTTAAGAAGACTCGCTTTGTCAAAGTTTAAAAAGCAAGAACTAAAAGAATTGTTAACGACTGATTTAGCGTCTCGAGGATTAGACTTAGATAAAATTCCCTATGTGATTAATATGGAAGTGCCCATGACAAAAGAAAGCTATCTTCATCGCGCAGGACGCATTGGTCGCATGGGGGCAACGGGAACGGTTGTGACGATCGTTCAAGAACATACGATAAAAGATTTGAAAAAATTAACTAGAGATTTGGAAATTTCGTTACAAGAAGTCTTTTTATACGAAGGCCAACTCACAACCACGCCTAAAGAAAAACAACAAATGACAAAAGAAAAGAAAGACGTTTCGCCAAAAGCTACTACTAGAGACAGTAAGCTTGCTTTCGTAAAAGAAACGGGCACAAGTTTGAAAATAAACTCGAAAAAGAAGTCGAAAAATAAACAAAAAAATCAAAAAAATAAAGGTGCCCGTAAGAAGACAAGAGATTAAATTGTAAAATTTGGTTGAGGAGAAGAGATGAATTCAAGAAAAATAGAAATTCTAAAAATGATTGAAAAACATCACAAAGGATTGACTGCGAATGAAGTGGCGGAGAGTCTAGAGATTGACCGAAGTAATGTTAGTCGCTACTTAAACGAGCTATTTAAAGAAGGTAAAATCAACAAAGGTGAAGGGCGACCAGTAATCTATAAAATCCAAGCACCGATGACTTCAGAGGTTCACGTGGATAATTCAACCGTTGTTTCTTTTGAGACTTTAGTTGGTGCACAAGATTCGTTAAAAATCAGTATTCAGCAAGCAAAAGCCGCCATTTTATACCCACCCAAAGGCTTGCATACAATTATTTTTGGGGAAACAGGTACAGGGAAATCAATGTTTGCAGAATGTATGTATCATTTTGCGGTGTCTTCTAAAACTTTAAAATCCAATGCACCTTTTATCTCATTTAATTGTGCGGACTACGCCCAAAACCCGCAACTGTTATTTGCCCATATTTTTGGGGTTCGTAAAGGCGCCTACACAGGAGCGCATGAAGATAGTCCGGGTTTAATTGCCAAAGCTGATGGCGGAATCTTGTTTCTTGATGAAATTCATCGTTTACCGCCAGAAGGACAAGAGATGTTATTTACCTTTATTGATAAAGGAACCTACCGACCATTAGGGGAAAGTGGGCAAACATTGGAAGCCTCGGTTCAAATTATTGGTGCAACAACCGAAGCGTCAGATAGCTTTTTAACGACTTTCAATCGTCGCATTCCGATGTCAATTACTTTACCAAATCTCTCAAATCGCTCTTTAGATGAACGTTATCATGTTATTTCGCTATTTATTAAGCAAGAAGCCAATCGCCTCAATCAGCGGATTCAAGTGGAAAAAAAAGCAATTATCGCTTTTATGTTATACGATGCAGAAGCAAACATTGGACAAATCAAACGCGACTTGAAACTGGTTTGTGCCAAAGCCTTTTTACATTATCGGACACAAGATCATCCACATTTGATTGTTCGAAAAGAAGACTGTTCTTTACAAGTTCAAAAAGGCTTATTAAAAGTCAAAGAAGTATCCGATCGCCTGGATTACTTTTTAGAAGGCAAAGGCGAATACTTAACTTTTGATCCAGGAGAAAAAGAAGTCGTCTGGTCGCAAGATCCCGAACGAAATATGCAAGTTTATAATACGATTGAGGAAAAAGTTTCCACGCTCAGTGAAACGGGTGTGCCTAAAATAGATTTAGAGAAATTAATTTCACGGGATGTCGATGCTTTTTTTGAAACGTATGTGGAAGAACTTGTTCAATCTCCAATGCATAAAGAATTAATCCCCGCTGATATTTGGCAATTAACAAATCGCTTATATGATATCGCTGAAGGGGAATTGCAGCGAAAATACAACGAAAAAATCCGTTTTGCCTTTGCGCTTCATTTACAAAGTACATTAGAGCGAGTTGCCAAAGACCATATGATTGTGCATCCGAATTTAAATGCGGTACGAAAAAATTTAAAATCAGAATTCCAAGTCGCCATGGACCTGTCATCAATTATTGAAGAAGAGCAAGAGGTTGAAATCCCATTTGATGAAATTGGCTTTATTAGCATGTTTCTATCGATTGATACAAGAGACGAAGACATCTCTAATATTGACAAAGTGGGGATTATCGTCTTAATGCATGGCCAATCAACCGCTAGTAGTGTATTGGAAACAGCCCAAGATTTACTTGAAACGACAACGGGAACGGCGATGAATATGGGTTTAGATATTGCGGTTAAAACAATGTACGCAAAAGTTTTGGCACATGTTCAGGCCAATTTAGAAGTATATGAGCATGGGTTACTATTACTAACCGATATGGGTTCTTTAAATTCATTTGCGCATTTAATCCATGAAGAAACGGGTATTCGAACAAAAGCAATTTCGATGACGAGTACGATGATTGTACTCGAAGCTTTACGTATGGCTGACATCGGAAGAAGTTTGGAAGATATTTATTTAAATATTCAAGTATCTTTTGAAGCGGTCGTACGTGATCAATTTAGAAAAAATAATCACCAACTTGAACTCAAAAAAGCTATTATTGTCACTTGTTTTACCGGTGAGGGAGTGGCCGCCAAATTATATCAACGAATTATACCGATTGTCGACCAAAGTAAAGTTGAAGTTATTCAGATGCAATTTATTGAACGAGAAACATTTAAAAAACATATTGATAGCTTATTAGATGAGTATGAAATTAAGGCAATTGCCGGCACGGTTGAAGTTGAATATCAAAATATTCCTTTCTTCTCGGCCTATGATATATTTGATGATGAAAAATTGAATATGTTAAAGAAACTCACCAATGATAGCTTACCAACAGAGGTAATTGTAAAATCATTAGCCAGCACCATTACTTACGTACCTTCTCTTCAAATGTTAATTGAAGATTTACAAAGGTTAGTCCATCAAATTCAAAACCAACTCCATGTGATTGTCGATGCCAGCGTGGAGTCAGGCCTCGTGATTCACTTAGCTTTCTTAGTGGAAAGTATTTTAAAAGGGGAGGAACGTAAAAAATTCCCTAATCTAGCGGAATTTACTCGCAAGTTCCGCTTAGAAAATGATTTAGTCCGAACGGGGATTATGACATTAGAAAAAAACTATCAAATTCGCATTTCTGAAGATGAAGTGGCTTATTTAACACAAATGTTATTGGAAAATCGAGTAAATACCGTTATCGAAACACACACTTTTTCGTAGTATATAAGGGGAAAATAGTTTTTTAGTTCTTCGTCAAATAAAGCAGATAGTCAAAATCAAGGTACGGATCACTCAGAAAGATATTTTTTTTCTGTGAAACGTATCTTTTTTTGTTATGCCCTGTAAATCCGGTCATCAATAGAATTTTGATTCGCCTGTTTTGATAAACACGCAAACATCTCGTTGCGTCATTTTTTGTAAAGATAAAAAAGAAAGAAGGGGAAATAATGACAGTAAATTCAGCCATGTAACAAGAAAAAATCAAAGCGTTGCTAGAAGCCGTTAATGAAGAAGGCGGGTTAGATACTTTTAAAGGGAAAGAATATATACAATTTTAGTGTGTATTCTTTTTTATTTTTAGTGTGTAAATGAAAAAAAGGCTGAAAAGGTTGAGTGAACAACGATTTTCAAGGTTATAAAAGTTGGCACGCTATTTGCTTAATATTAAAGTGTAAGAAAATATAGTGTGAGGTGGATAACATGACAAAGAAAACAATTATGTTAGTGTGCTCAGCGGGAATGAGTACAAGTTTGCTTGTAACAAAAATGCAAAAGGCAGCAGAAGAAAAAGGAATTGAAGCCGATATTTTTGCAGTTTCGGCTTCAGAAGCGGATCAACATTTGGAGTCAAAACCAGTGGATGTATTATTATTAGGTCCACAAGTCCGTTTTATGAAAGCTCAATTTGAAAAGAAATTAGAACCAAAGGGCATTCCATTAGAAGTAATCAATATGACTGATTATGGCATGATGAATGGCGCGAAAGTTTTAGAACAAGCTGAAAGCTTAATAAAAAAATAGGAAAAAACTATAGGAGGAACCAACGTGGAAGAAAAGAATTTAGAATCAATTATGGGGTTAATTATGTATGGCGGCAATGCCAAAAGTGATGCGATGGAAGCCATCGCTGCTGCAAAAGTAGGCGATTTTACATTAGCGGATCAAAAGCTTGAAGATGCGAGTGCTTCCTTAGTGGAAGCGCACCATTCACAAACAGGGCTTTTAACCCAAGAAGCTCAAGGAAATCACATGACTGTTACATTATTGACGGTGCATGCACAAGATCATTTAATGACCTCAATTGCCTTTACCGATTTAGCCAAAGAATTAGTTGATGTTTATAAAAAAATAGCGGAAAAATAAGCTTTTTGTGTTTTTGAATCCCAAAAACCATCGGAATCAAGAAAATCAAAATCAAAGCTTTATATATTAGGAGGAACAAACAATGGACGGATTTGTACAGTTTATGGAAGAAAAATTTGTGCCAGTCGCTTCAAAAATTGGCGCACAACGTCACCTCGTGGCCATTCGTGATGCCTTTATGGTAACGATGCCAATGATGATTTTAGGTGCATTGGTTGTCATGATTAACAACTTACCATTACCTGCTTTCCAAAATGCCATGAATGCAATTTTTGGTGGTGAAGCTTGGAAAGGGTTTGGCGGCGCGGTTTGGGCAGGAACATTTGCTATTTTATCGGTTTTTATTGCTTTCTTACTAGCCTATAACCTTGCCCATGGCTATGGGAAAGATGGGATTGCAGCGGGTGCGGTTTCACTTGGTTCGTTTTTTGCCTTAGGCGGCGCAACGGGTATGTCTAGTACCGGACTATTTATTGCGATTATTGTTGGTATTATTTCAACGGAATTATTTATTCGCTTAATTGGTAATGATAAATTAGTTATCAAAATGCCTGATGGCGTGCCACCAGCAGTGGCTCGTTCATTTGCGGCATTACTACCTGCAATGATTGTCATTAGTTTATTTGGTTTAGTAGCAGCAATTTTTGCCGCTTTTGGTGTAACAGATATCGTGGGTTCTTTTTATACCGCAGTGCAAGAGCCTTTTATGAGCCTAGCAAGTACTTATCCTTCAGCGCTATTGATTGCATTTATTACCCCTTTCTTATGGTTCTTTGGTTTGCACGGTGCCAATATGATTGATCCATTTATGCAAACAATCAATGCGCCAGCTATTGAAGCGAATGTTACAGCCCTTGCAGCTGGCAAGGCGGCTCCTTATATTGTTAACAAACCTTTTATTGATAGTTTTGTTAACTTAGGTGGAACCGGTGCAACATTTGGTTTAATTATTGCCATTTACTTAGTTGGACGTAAAAATAAAGCTTATAACGTTGTAAATAATTTAAGTGCGGCGCCAGGTTTATTCAACATTAATGAGCCAATGTTATTTGGTTTACCGATTGTCTTAAATCCAATTATGTTTATTCCATTTATCTTAACGCCAATGGTCTTAGTAACGATTGCTTATTGGTCAACGAAGCTAGGCATCGTGCCACCAGCAACCTTTATGCCTCCTTGGGTTACACCACCAATTTTAGGTGGGTTTTTAGCGACTCAAAGCATTTCCGGTGCTTTGTTAGCAGCCGTGAACTTAGTGGTTTCGGTTTTAATCTACTTACCATTTGTTAGAATTGGCGTTTCACAAGAATTAAAACGCGAACAAAATGCTTAGGTGTTTTGAACAAGGCCTTGGCTAACCCTAAGGCTTTGTTTTTTTGTTAAGGAATTAAGCAAGGAGTGAAGGCGATGTCTAAAATAAAAAAAATGCAAGAAGCCGAATATGATAAAATGTTTGAATTGGCCCAATATGCTTTTCAGTTAGAGACAAGTAGCGCTTATCAGGAGCGATTCCATTATTTAGCACAACATTCGGTCAATTATGGCTCTTTTGAAGGTGAAGCTTTGGCCAGTCAAGTGATGCTAACGCCTTTTAAAGTCCACTTCTTTAATCAAGTCCATTTGATGGCTGGGATTGGTTTTGTTTCTTCGGATCCATCTTTTCGTGGAGGCGGAAGAATCGACGAGATTATGCGACAAATTTTAGTAGATTGTCATGAACAAGGAATTTTATTTTCTTATTTAGCACCATTTTCTTATCCCTTTTATCGCCGTTATGGTTATGAATTGCTTTTTGAAAAAATTGCTTATCGTATACCAAGCCAAGAATGGCAGATTGGGTTAAAAGTGGAGGGGAGTGTAAGCAAGGAAAATTGGCCGCAAGCTAAAGTAGCCATCAAGCAAATTTATCAAACGATGATGGAAAGCCGCCCGGGCTCATTAGTGCGAGAGGATTGGTGGTATGATTATAAATTTGATCACCATCGTCAAAATTATTTTGCGATTTATTATGATACCAAGCAACAAGCTCAAGGCTATTTAGTCTATCAAATAAAGGCCGGCGTATTTACTTGTGTGGAGTGGCTATATCAAACGTTCGACGCTTATGCTGGATTGAACCGCTATATCGCTTCTCATATGGATTCAGTCAACGAGTTTTACTATGAACAAGGATTTGATCGTCAAACCCCGTTTGCTACAACACCCATTCCGCTTCGTCAAGCCCAAATTCGACCCGAAATGATGGCCAGAATTGTTGATTTTGAGGCGTTCTTTAAGCTTTTCCCTTTTGAAAATCTAGCACAATCTTTTGCAGTCGTGATTGCAGAAGATTTGTATGCACCTTGGAATCAAGGTGTTTATGAAATTAGGAAAGAAGAACAAGCAGCAGTGACGGTCCAAAAAGTGACCAAAACGTCCTTACTTCAAATAACTGGCAGTATTCAAGCTTATACGCAGTTGTTTTTAGGCTATCAATCAATCGAAAATCTTTTGTTTTTAAATAAAGTTCAAGTAGAAAAAGAATTAATTCCAATAATTAATCAAATATTACCAAAAGAAACCCCAGTTTTAGAAGATTATTTTTAAAATAATCTTGCACTTTGTTTATTTTATCGTTAAAATAAACAAAGTGTTTTGTCCTCTTAGTAAAATGGATATTACAAAATCCTCCTAAGATTTAGTTGTAGGTTCGATTCCTACAGGGGACGTTGAAATTAGCTTGCCAAAGAGGGAAA
>CAYNOA010000002.1:0-28316 GCA_964398695.1 uncultured Enterococcus sp.
CAGCCTGTGGCAAATTGACTATTTTTTACATTAGATGTTTCGGTATAGTAAGTTGGTACTTCGTCTTTCATTTTTGTATAAACTTTTTGGCTAGAATACAATAAAGAGTTAAATTTCTTGACGTCTAACATATCCATATTTGCTTCATAATAAGACTTGAGATCAAATATATTATTTAAGTAGCCCGTGTACTCGTAGGCCGTCGTGTTCACACCTGCAGTAATATAATCTCTTAATAAGTTTTCCATATTTGTTGCAATGCCCGCAGCTTGTTTTTGTTTTAATAATTCAATTAAAGTCGCCGTTTTAATAATAAAGATATCTGTACATAAATTAACCAATTCGGTTGGCTCAACATCACACACAGATGCCTTTTCTACGACGATATTTTCTTCATCCAGTTTTAGTAGTATATCAGATGGATGAAGTTTATCTTTTGGCATCCGTTTATAGACAACCGTTAAGTCTGCTTTTTTAGATCGGTGAATTTGCAAGACCGCACGTAAGTCAATATTACATAAAAACTTACTTCCCATCATCACGGCATAATCTGATTTTGATTTTGTTAAAAAATCAATAATCAAATCATAATAGCTTCGATTATTGTCCGCTCGGCGAATATAATCTTGATAAATATGAACGAAAAATCGATTTTGAACACCATCTAGGTTCCATTCTTTTCCACCACCAATATGGTCAAATACTGAACGAGTTTCGCCTTCATTAAACACCATGAATAATTGTTTAATATTGGCATTGGCTACGTTTGATAAATTAAAGTCGATCAAACGGTATTTACTATCAAATGGTAACGTGGCTAATGGACGAATATCGGTCAACGGAGCCAATTCGTCAAAACGATGCGTATTTCCAATTAAAGCACACATTTTATTAGTCTTCATCAATCGTCACTCCAATCACTTCAGAATAGCCAACTACGGCAATTTCAGCTGTTCCATCTAATTCAACATTATCCCCAATGACGGCATTTTCGCCAACAATGACTCGATTCAAATGCACGTTTTTCCCAATTGTAGCACCTGACATAATCACGCTATCCACAATTCTTGTGCCTTCTTTTACTTGAACAGCATCCGATAAAATACTATGATGAACTTCCCCTGCCACATAACAACCATCAGAAATTAAAGCACGTTCGGCTGAGCCAGTTTTCGCAATAAAGTGTGGTGGCGCGATCCGGTTTTTCGAGTAAATTCGCCAACCTTTATCTCGGATATCTAACTCCATTTCAGGGTTTAAAAACTCCATATTGGCTTCCCAAAGTGAATCAATGGTGCCCACATCTTTCCAATAACCGTCAAAACGGTACGCCACGACGTTTTCTCCACTATCTAAGTAAGCCGGGATGACGTGTTTCCCAAAATCGTTCATTGAACCTTCTTTAGCATAATTGCTCGTTAAAACGGCGCGTAAACGTGCCCAATTAAAAATATAAATCCCCATTGAGGCTAAATTATTTTTTGGTTCTTCCGGTTTTTCTTCGAATTCAATAATTCGATCGTTATCATCGGTATTCATAATCCCAAAACGAGAAGCTTCTTTCATTGGTACTTCAATGACCGCAACGGATAGTGACGCATTTTTTTCTTTATGATTGTGAAGCATTTCTTCATAATCCATTTTATAAATATGGTCACCCGATAAAATTAAAACGTATTGTGGATTTTGTTGATCAATATAGTCAATGTTTTGGTAAATGGCATGGGCCGTTCCTTCAAACCATTTTGTCCCCTCAGAGCTTGAGTAAGGTTGTAAAATCGTCACCCCAGAGTCAATCCCATTTAAGCCCCAGTTTGCGCCATTGCCAATGTGGGAATTTAAAGCCAATGGTTGATATTGTGTAACTACACCAACATTCGTAATACCTGAATTGGAACAATTACTTAAAGTAAAATCAATAATTCGATAACGCCCACCAAACGGAACAGCCGGTTTAGCAATGTTCTTAGTCAATTTACCCAACCGGGTTCCTTGTCCTCCTGCTAAAATCATAGCAATCATTTCATTTCTCATTACTTTGGGATTGAGCACACGTCACAATCCCTTCCCTCCCTTCTCTACTCGCCGAGTCATTTTTATTTTGTTTGGTTTTAACATGAGTACCCCTAAAGCTGGCACTAAAGTTTGAATTTGAAAATCAAAATCTTTAAAAGCGCTTGCCAACGTTTTTTGATTTGGGTTATTTTTTGCCCAAGTTCCTCCAAATACTTCAAGTTCCGTATTCAAAATTTCTTGGTATTCCCCTTCAAAAGGGACGCCAATCGCAAAATTCTTTCGCTCAACTGGCGCCAAATTCACAACAACGATGACAAAATCTTTACGCGTTTTCCCTTTACGAATAAAGGTTAAAATCGAATCGTCTTTATTATCGGCATCAATCCACTCAATGGTTTCAGATGAATAATCCAATTCCCACAAAGCCCGTTCCTCTTTATATAGATTATTGAGCGTTCGGGTAAACAATTGCATTTTCACATTCATTGGATCTTTTAAATCAACCCATTCTAATCCATGGTCATACTTCCACTCTAAAAATTGCCCCCACTCACTACCCATAAACAATAGTTTTTTCCCAGGATGTGCCATCATAAAAGCATACAGATTTCTAAGCTGAGCAAATTGTTTGTAGCGATCGCCCCACATTTTATGCATTAGGCTCTTTTTACCATGAACGACTTCATCATGTGAAAGTGCTAATAAATAATTTTCATTAAACATATACATAAAAGAAAACGTGATTAAATTAAAATGATCTTTGCGATAGACTGGGTCCATCTCATAAAAGCGTAAAATATCATTCATCCAACCCATGTTCCATTTGTAATCAAAACCTAGCGCACCTGTTTCAATCGGACCCGTAATCTGTGTTTGCGAAGTACTTTCTTCTGCCATCATCACGACTTGCGGATGTGCCAATTTAATGACCGCGTTTAATTTTTGCAAGAAGTAATACCCTTCAAAATTTCGATTTCCGCCTTCATGATTGGGTGTCCAAGGGCCATCATCATAATCTAAATACAGCACACTTGAAACAGCATCCACTCGAATCCCATCAATGTGAAATAGTTCAATCCAATGCAAGGCGCTTGAAATTAAAAAACTCTGAACTTGCGGCTTTCCCAAATCAAATTGCAAGGTACCCCAACGATTATTTACCGCTCGATTGGGATCGGCATATTCAAATGTCGGCGTACCATCATAATAAGGGAGCGTGTCTTCATTCGCACAATAATGACCTGGCACCCAGTCTACAAAGACGCCTAGGTTCGCTAAGTGACAAGCTTCCACAAAATCTTGAAATTCTTCTGGTGTCCCGTAGTAAGAAGCTAACGCAAAAAAACCTGTCAATTGATAACCCCAAGAAGCACCCAGTGGGTGTTCCATTAGAGGCATAAATTCGATGTGCGTATAATTCATTTCTTTCACATAAGGAATTAACTCCTCTTTTAGTTCTGCAAAAGTAAATGGTCGACCGTCTGAATGATGCTTCCAAGAACTTGCGTGTACCTCGTAAATACTCATCGGACGGTTAAAATGATTACTGCGCTTTTGCCGTCCACGCCATAAACCGTCACGCCATTTTTTTGGTGGAAGGGTATGAATTACCCCCGCTGTACCGGGACGTGTTTCAAAGCGGATCGCAAAAGGGTCGATTTTCATCATCTCTTTACCATTTGCTTGTTTAACTTTGAATTTGTAAAATTGCCCTTCTGCCGGGCTTTGCGTTTTTATTTCCCAAACGCCTGAGACTTCCCGCTTTGTCATTGGTAATGAATCATCCCACTGATTAAAATCGCCAACTAACCACACTTGTTGCGCATTTGGGGCCCACACACGAAACAAATAACTATCATTTTCTTTTTGAACCCCTAGGAAGTGTTGAACATAAAAATTCTCACCGGTTAAAAATCTTTTTTCTGCTTCAAGCGTTTCTTTTAATTTCTCTACCATAACAACCCCCCTAGTCTTTTTTAGAAAAACAATTTGTTTATCATTTTAGCTTAATATAATTATAGCATAATTTTAATAATATAAACTAGGCATTGTCATAATTGTCTGAGATTATATTTATATTTTTTCATGATTTCACAAAGTTTAATAGAAAACAGGCCCGTTTTAGCAAGAACACTGAAACAGCAATATCGGAAAACGCTTTCATTGAACGGGAGTTTGACACTTCGACTTCATAAAAATGCTTGAAAAGCCTATCAGGGCTTATTTTTTTGTCAAATTCTCACTTTTTGTATTGAGTACTATTTAGTACTAGTGTATAATAGGTTATATATAGGAGAGGTGGATTAGCTATGCGAATTAAAAAAAGTATCTCTAAAAACTCAGTTTCTTATTCTGTTATCGATAATGTGCGTGGTGTTGATGGGAAATCAACCACAAAAGTCATTGAAGCATTAGGGAATGAGCAACAAATTCGTGAAAAGCACCCTGGAGTAGAGCCAGAAGAATGGGCGCGTGCGTATGCTAAAAAATTAACCCTCGAACAAAAACGAAAAACAGAAACCATTATTATTAAACATCACCCAGAAAAAGTCATTCCAAAAGGGAAACAAAAAACATTTAATGTGGGATATTTGTTTTTACAATCCCTTTATCATCAATTGAAATTAGATAAAGTTTGCCAAGAAATTTCTAGCAAATACAACTTTTCCTATGATTTGAACAAAATTTTGTCTTTATTAATTTATATGAGAGTCTTACACCCAACTTCAAAAAAAGGAACCCTCGAGCGAGCGAACGAATTAATTGAACCTCATGAAATTGAACAACAACACATGTATCGAGCATTAGATGTTTTAGCAACGGAATCTGATTTCATTGAAAAAACAGTCTATAAAAACAGTGCCGCTCTCGCAGATAGAAAAACAGAGCTTTTATATTACGATTGCACAAATTTCTATTTTGAAATTGAAGAAGCACAGGGGTTAAAACAATACGGACTTTCAAAAGAAAATCGTCCCAATCCAATTGTTCAAATGGGGTTGTTTATGGATGGAAGTGGCTTGCCTTTGGCCTTTGTCATTAACCCTGGCAATCAAAACGAACAACCTACCTTAAAACCGTTAGAAAAAAGAATTTTAAGAGATTTTAAGCTTTCAAAATTCGTCGTCTGTACAGACGCTGGACTTTCCTCTTATGAGAATCGATTGTACAATTCAATGGGCGATCGTGCTTTTATTACGACTCAATCCATCAAAAAATTAAAGAAACATTTAAAAGAATGGGCATTAGACCCTTCAGGTTGGCGCTCTTCTGGCTCTAACCAATTAATCAATCTCAACGACTTGTCGCTTGAGACCGATTCACAGGTATATTACAAAGAGCGTTGGATGAATGAAAATGGATTAGAGCAAAAATTAGTGATTACTTTTTCACCCAAGCACAAACGGTATCAAGCAGGAATTCGTGAAAAACAAGTCGAACGGGCACAAAAAAAGGTGGATTGTCCTAGCACCCTCGGGAAAAAATCTGTTCATTCTCCTGAACGTTTTATTCAATCCACTCATGTGACAACAAACGGAGAAATCGCCCGAAAAAGTCAACATGTACTCAATTGGGATCAAATAGAAAAAGAAGCCATGTATGATGGTTTTTATGGGGTATGTACTAATCTAGAAAGTAGTGCCGAAGAAATTGTTAAAATTAATCAACGTCGCTGGGAAATTGAAGAAACCTTTCGAATTTTAAAGAGTGAAATGCGTTCTCGTCCAGTGTATCTTCAAAAAGACGAACGAATTAAAGCTCATTTTCTTGTTTGTTTTTTATCGTTACTGATCTATCGACTACTTGAAAAAAAGTTAGCAGAATCTTTTACTTGTCCTGAAATTATTGAAACCCTTCGAAAAATGAACGTCTTTGAATATGCCAATGAAGGTTATGTTCCTATGTATGTGCGAACGGATTTAACGGATCAACTCCATGATTTATTTGGGTTTCGTACCGATACAGAAATTGTCCCTATAAAAAAAATGAAAAAAATTTTAAAAGACTCAAAAAAAGAAAATAGTACTCACTTTTAAAAGATAAAAAAATGACGAAAACCCTTAGTATAGAACGGTTTTCGTCATTTTTACTGTCAAACTTGAGATTATAGCATAATTTTAATAATATAAACTAGGCATTGTCATAATTGTCTGAGATTATATTTATATTTTTTCATGATTTCACAAAGTTTAATAGAAAACAGGCCCGTTTTAGCAAGAACACTGAAACAGCAATATCGGAAAACGCTTTCATTGAAACAGTAATAGAAAAAAATGATTACCCATTATTATTTTTTTCTATTACCTGATTTCTTAATACAGAGCGATATTTTTATTAAAAAATAACATAAATAATTAGAGCGAAACAACATTTACAAAGCAAAATTTTGCCATTATTTACTTCATAAATGTTGAGTTAATCCGTGTAATTCGTTGTTTTTAGTTGGATCAGCGTTTTATTTTCGAGGTTCAATCGAATTAATATTTCACCGATAATTCTTCGTTGGAGATAATAACTTAATTGTGAGAATTCAAAAAGAAGCGTTGCGTGAAGCCAAGAACTTGTTAATTCATACACAATCGGTGCCGCAATCGTATACTTTTCTTTTTCTTCGATTATATCGGCTTTTTTTAATGATTCTGTGAAAATACTTGGCCGAATTCGACGTCGCCCAACCAATATTTTCTCCAAAACAACAAAAATCTGATCCAAATAATAATTTGGTTCGACATCACCAATCAATTGCTCAAGTGAAGAAAAAGAGTGACCCGCTGCCCCCTGACGTTGCCATAAGAAGTAATTCGGTAGGTTAAAATCGGTCTTTTTTAAAGAAAAAGAATAAACAGCTCCAAAATCATTTTCTAGTTTACTAAAAAAAGCAAAGTTCACTTTTTCTGGTAGTAAAAAGGGAGCAAAATCGCAGTGATTGTCAGTCAGTAAAATTAAGTTCGTTAATTGCTCAGCGACTGATTTTCCGTGTAATTCTCCCATAAATAAGGCGACCCACTCATCAATCTTTCTTTGATCTTCATCTAAGCTTGGATTGGCCAAATTAAGAAAATAATGTCGATTTTCCCTAATAATAATTTGTTGTTCGATTAATTGTTCAAGTTTTGTTTCAATTTTTTCATCTTTGGTGAAATTTTTTTTAAGTTCTCGTAAAATATAATCCTCTTTGATTGAAAAAAGTTCGTAGATTTTAAAAAAAGTTTCACTAGTTAACTGTTTTTGTTGCCACTGACTTTGGGTATTATAAATAACTTCCATTCGTTCTCCTAAAAAACGCTTATTGGTTTGTTCCCAACAAGCGTTTATTTTAAAATTAATTTGTAAAACTTTCTGTCAACTGTGGAACGACTTGTTTTTTTCTAGAAACAACGCCTGGTAAGAATGCGCGATTATTTTCTAATGTCGTTTCAAATGCTTTTTCAACTTTATCAAGGTCTGATCCAATAGCTAAAAGTGAAGAATCACTTGCTAAAATATCAGTAACAATTAAAACAAACAAATCAAATTGATTCGTTTTATTTCCGTTTGCCATTGCTGCTTCTAGCTCCGCTTGACGAGCAAATACTTCATCTAAATCAACCGTATTGATCTGGGCAACACGAACGGTTTTTTCACCCATTGTAAAGCTTTTTGCATCTAAATCAAGCAGTGTTTCGACTGATTTATCACTTAAGTTCGTACCCGCTTTTAACATGGCTAAACCATAAGCTTTTAAGTCTACTTGAGCAATTTGAGCTAACTCTTTGGCTGCTGCCTCATCTTCAGCCGTACAAGTTGGTGATTTTAATAATAAGGTATCAGAAATAATCGCAGATAACATCATACCGGCCACTTCACGAGGAATTTCCACTTGCGCTTCTTTATATAATTTTAAAATAATCGTATTGGTGCAACCAACCGGTTCTGCCCGGTAGTACAAAGGATTGGCTGTTTCAAAATTAGCAATCCGGTGATGGTCAATCACGGCTAAGATATTTAAATCTGCAATGTCACTGATACTTTGTTGGAATTCATTATGATCAACTAAAACAACATCAGCTACTTCTTCTTTTGCAGCTGTTACCACGCGTGGGGCTGCCACTTTAAAGTACTCTAATGCGTATTGTGTTTCTTCATTCGGCGTACCTAATGCGACTGCTTCAATTTCTTTGCCTAAAGCTTGTTGCAAATTAGCATACGCAATCGCTGATCCGATTGAATCGGTATCTGGGTTTTGGTGCCCAAAAACTAAAATTTTTGACATATTATTATTCGCTCCATTTCGTTAAATTCAATTTTAATGATAGCAAACTCTCGGTTAAATTACTATCCATTTCACTAAAAAAACAGCGACATTTTTGTGTCACTGTTTTTTGAATTAACGGGTTAAATACCCAGTATAGTCATCTACATGTAATAGTTTTTTCGCATTTTCGACGCGAGGGTTGGTTGGTGGTTCAATCCCTTCCAGGGGATATTTCAACCCAAGTTCATCCCATTTATATTTGCCCATCGTATGATAAGGCAAGACTTCAACTTTATCAACATTCTTTAATGTTTTGATAAAAGCATCTAGCCGAATTAAAAAATCGTCATAATCCGTCTTCGTTGGCACTAAAACGTGGCGAATCCAAACCGGTTGTCCAATTTCTGACAAGTATTTCGCCATTTCTAAAATGTTATCATTGGTTTGCGTGGTGAGTTCCACATGCCCTTCTGGATCAATATGTTTGATATCAAATAAGAGTAAATCGGTATATTCCATTAGTTCAGAAAACTTTGAGAAAAATGGCTCTTCACGCGTAAAAGGTTTCCCACAAGTATCAATCGTCGTGTGAATTCCTAGTGCCTTGGCCTTTTTAAATAAATCGATTAAAAAATCTAATTGCAATAACGGTTCGCCACCACTAACGGTGATCCCCCCTTTATCACCCCAATACGGACGATATTTCAACGCTTCTTCTAAAACATCATCGGCTGTTCGTACCGATGCTTTTGGATCGTTAATTTTCCAAGTATCTGGATTATGACAAAATTGGCAACGCATCCGACAACCTTGCGTAAATACAATAAAACGCACGCCGGGCCCATCGACCGTTCCAAAACTTTCTGTAGAGTGAATAACTCCTGTAACTGGAGTGGTCATAAATTTCCCTCGCTTTCTTTAAAAAAAGGGTGACCAGTTAAAAACTGGCACCCTTTTTAACCTATTTATGATTATAACTTATCATGTGAAGTTCTTGCAATCACATCGGCTTGTTGTTCTGGTGTTAAATCACGGAATTTAACTGCATAACCAGAAACACGGATAGTAAGCTGAGGATATTTTTCAGGATGTTTTTGAGCATCAAGTAATAACTCATTTGTAAATACGTTCACGTTTAAGTGGTAACCACCATTGTTAAAGTAACCATCCATAACATTACGTAAGTTCGCAATTCTTGTGTCTTCATCTTTACCTAAACCATTCGGGTTAATCGTTTGTGTATTAGAAATTCCATCTAATGCGTGTGTATATTCCAAACGAGCTGTTGAGTTAAGTGAAGCAAGTAAACCATTTTTCTCCCCTAAGAATTTACCATCTTGGTAACTTGGGTTCGCACCTGGTGCTAATGGTTTGCCCGCACGACGTCCATCTGGTGTGTTACCAGTTGCTTTACCATAAACCACGTTTGAAGTGATTGTTAATAAAGAAGTCGTTGGACGAGAGTTACGGTAAGTATGTTGACGTTTAATT
The DNA here is from genome assembly GCA_964398695.1 of uncultured Enterococcus sp. Lineage (GTDB taxonomy): Bacteria > Bacillota > Bacilli > Lactobacillales > Enterococcaceae > Enterococcus_I. The sequence continues at coordinate 9,743 of CAYNOA010000002.1, forward strand.
TGTGTCATGAAGTAATCTAAAATCCAGTTAGCCATTGTATCCGCTTCATCACTGTCGTTACCGTAAGTTGGGAACGCATTTTGTGGGACATAGTCAATTGCCATGCCATCTTCGTCACGAATTACTTGGACATTACCGTGTTTAATTGCCATCACAGAATCAGTCGCGTGTGAGATACCTGCAATACCTGTTGCAAAAGTACGTTTTAAATCACTATCCATTAAAGCAAGTTGAGCTGCTTCATAAGCATATTTATCATGCATGTAGTGAATGACATTTAATGTGTTTACGTAAAGCTCTGCTAACCAATCCATTACATCTTTGAAGCGTTCCATAAACTCATTGTAATCTAGTGTTTCGCCAGTCATTGGACGGTATTTAGGACCAACTTGCATTTTTGTTTTCTCATCAACACAACCATTAATTGCATATAAAACTGCTTTTGCAAGGTTAGCACGAGCACCAAAGAATTGCATGTCTTTACCAGTAACGGTTGCTGATACACAACAAGCAATCGCACAGTCATCAGATCCCCAGTTTGCACGTAATAAATCATCGTTTTCAAATTGGATAGAAGAACTTTCTTTGGCAATTTTTGAAGCAAATGTACGGAAACCTTCTGGTAAATGAGAAGAATATAAGACAGTCAAGTTTGGTTCTGGTGATGGTCCCATGTTTGTTAGTGTATGTAAAATACGGAAGTCATTCTTCGTTACTAATGAACGGCCATCAATGCCCATCCCTGCAATTGATAAAGTTGCCCAAATTGGGTAACCAGAGAATAATTGGTTATATTCTGGTGTACGAGCAAATTTAACCATACGTAATTTCATAATTAAGTGGTCAATTAATTCTTGTGCTTCAAACTCAGTAATCAAACCTTTGTTTAAGTCACGTTGGATGTAAATATCTAAGAAAGCAGAGATACGGCCGATTGACATTGCCGCACCATTTTGTGCTTTAATTGCGCCTAAGTAGCCAAAGTATAACCATTGAACCGCTTCTTGTGCATTTTCAGCTGGGCGTGAAATATCAAAACCATATGATGCCGCCATTTTTTTCAAGTCATTTAAAGCACGGTATTGTTCACTAATTTCTTCACGTAAGCGAATGACGTCATCAGTCATTACTTTGTTACCAGTATTACTGTGATCTTTTTTCTTTTGCTCCATTAAGAAATCAATTCCATATAAAGCAATACGACGGTAGTCACCGATAATACGGCCACGTCCGTAAGCATCTGGTAAACCTGTAATAATTTTATTTTTACGTGCTAAACGCATTTCAGGAGTGTAGGCATCAAAAACTCCTTGATTATGTGTTTTGCGCCATTCAGTAAAAATTTTCGTCATTTCAGCATCTACTTCATATCCGTTTGAAGTTAAAGCGCTATTAGCCATGTTAATGCCACCAAATGGTTGGAAAGCTTGTTTCAATGGGACATCTGTTTGTAACCCAACGATTTTTTCTTCTTCTTTAATTAAGTAACCAGGGCCATGTGAAGTCAATGTTGCTGGAATGTTGCTATCCATATCGTACACGCCATTTTGTTCGTGCTGCACTTCAAATAATTCTTGTAATTTCGTCCATAATTTGTCAGTACTTGGTGCAATACCTTCTAAAAAGCTATCGTCGCCACGGTATTCAGTATAGTTTGCTTGAATAAATCCACGAGTATCAACTTCTGATTCCCAACGTCCGCCTTTAAAACCTTCCCAAGCCGCGTTAAATTTTTCTACATTATTTTCTACTACAGATGACATATAATGGTCCTCCTTATTTTCTGTTTTCTTAATGAAACAGCTTTACGTGAATAGTATAACACATATTTACTTCTTTGCAAGCGAAATCATATCTTTTTATGAACAATTCTTCGCTTTTTAACCCACTCTATAGGATAAACATTGATAAACCAACGTTTATTGTTTGTGATTTATTTAATTAATTTTTTATATTCCATTTGTTTTTTGTTAAACAAGAAAAACAACAGCCTTATCTGTATCAATACAGATAAGGCTGTTGACTAAATATAATAGAACAGAAGACTCATTAAAATTCGAATAGTTCTTCAATAGAATCGATTTTCCCACCTTGTTTTTCATCTAAAACAAAACTTCCATTCGACGTGCGGTCTGCAATCGGGTAATCCTTTGAATCAATCTCAACTTTTTGGCCTTTTTGATTTTGAATCCGAAGTTTCGTTTGACTACCCTCTCCCATATAAATCACACGATGGGCATTATTTTTTAATTCTCTTAAAATCATTAAACCACGTTTGGCCCGCCCAATTTGATTGATTTCTTGGGCAAGCATTCGTTTGACTGCACCTCTTTGCGTCACAATGACGACAGGTGTATCGCCTTGAGCGTAGACAATAACTCCGTTCACAACAAAGTCATCTTCTTTTAACCCCATTGATTTTACCCCAGCAGCTTTTGGACCTACTAGGGGAATTTCACTTAAAGAATACCGTAGCCCATAACCTAAAAAACTAACTAAAAAGACATCTAAATCCTCTTTGGGGTCAACCAAATAAACATTGACTAGTTTATCTGTTGGGGATTTAAAATTCATAATCATTTGAGAACGACTCTTGTAAGTTCGCCAAGGAGCAAATTCAACCATCTTCGTTTGCTTAATTAATCCGTCACGGCTCATCGCTAAGAAGTTTTTCATTTCATCTAACTCACTATAATCAAAAACCGCAAGGATCTCTTCCTCTGGTAGGTAGTTAACAATCGTTTGAGAAATATGCTCACCCAAATCTTTCCATTTCAATTCTTGAACTTCATGGACAGGACGATAAATCACATTCCCTTTATTTGTAATTAACAGCAAATGTTCTAATGTATTGACTTGTTTGGCATAAACAAGAACATCGCCTTCTTTCATCCCTAACTCATCTGGTTTAGATGCTTGATAGGAACGTAGACTACTGCGTTTGAGATAACCTTCTTTCGTAACAGTGACCATTACCTCTTCTGCTGCAATTAATACTTTTGTTTCAATCACAATCTCTTCAATTTTTGCTTCAATCATTGTTTTGCGTGGATTAGCATACCTCTTTTTAATCGTGCGCAGTTCTGTTTTAATGACGCGTAATAATTCGGCTTCTTCAGAAATAATTTTTTGCAATTGTTCGATTGTCTCGGTTAATTCGGCTGCCTCTTGGCGAAGTTGCGTAATATCTGTATTCGTTAAACGATACAACTGTAACATCACAATCGCTTCTGCTTGTTCTTGAGTAAACTGGTGTTGCATCATTAATTGTTCTTTTGCATCTTTTTTATCTTTACTACTTCGAATCGTCGCAATCACTTCATCTAAAATCGATAAAGCTTTCATTAATCCTTCAACAATATGTTGGCGTTTGATGGCTTTATTCAAATCAAAATGGCTTCTTCTTAAAACAACTTCTTTTCGATGCGCAATGTAACTATCTAAAATCCGTTTTAATCCGACTTGTTGCGGATGCATTTGATCAATTGCAACCATGTTAAAGTTATAATTTACTTGTAATTCGGTACTCTTAAATAAATAATTTAAAATCCCTTCCGCGTTGACTTCTTTTTTTAATTCAATCACAATTTGTAAGCCTGTTCGGTCACTTTCATCGCGTACTTCACTGATACCATCAATTTTTTTATTCAAACGAATTTCATCGATTTTTTTGACTAAATTTGCCTTATTCACTTCATAAGGAATCTCATTAATGACAATTTGTTGACGACCGCCCTTTATGTCTTCAATTTTCGTCTGTGAACGTAAAATAACTTTTCCTTTCCCTGTTTGGTAAGCTTGTTTGATTTCATCTTGTCCTTGTAAAATCCCGCCGGTTGGAAAATCCGGGCCAGGAATATAGGCCATCAACTTTTCAACCGAGGCTTGGGGATGATCAATCAAATAAATCGTACCATCAATCACTTCACCTAAATTATGCGGTGGAATTTCAGTTGCATACCCCGCCGAAATACCAGTGGAACCGTTGACTAATAAATTGGGAAATTGAGCAGGCAACACGGTCGGTTCTTTTTCAGTATCATCAAAGTTCCAAACGTGCTCAACCGTCTCTTTTTCAATGTCTTTTAATAATTCGCCACTTAACTCTGAAAGACGAGCTTCCGTATAACGCATAGCGGCCGGAGAATCGCCATCCATACTTCCATTATTCCCATGCATTTCAATCAAAATTTCGCGCAACTTCCAATCTTGACTCATCCGCACCATTGCTTCATAAATACTACTATCGCCATGTGGATGATAATTGCCCATAATATTCCCGACTGATTTTGCTGATTTACGAAAACCTTTTTCAAAAGTGTTACCATCTTTGTTCATCGCATATAAAATGCGTCGTTGAACTGGTTTTAAACCGTCACGAATATCCGGCAAGGCACGTTCTTGAATAATATATTTTGAGTAGCGACCGAAGCGATCCCCCATCACGTCTTCCAATGTTAATTCTTGTATGATTTGTTTATTTTCCAACGATGCCCCTCCTTATTCTTCAAATAAATCTATTTCTTCAAATAAATTTTGTCTATCTTTTGTTGCCTCACTCGTTACCTCGGAGCTTTCTAAAATACTTTTAGGCTCTGCTAAAGTAAATTGAACGTTTTGCTCAATCCATTTGCGGCGTGGTCCGACTTTGTCCCCCATTAAAGTGGTTACTCGTCTTTCGGCTTGTGCAGCGTCATCAATTAATACTCGGATTAACGTTCGACTCATCGGATCCATCGTCGTTTCCCAAAGTTGATTGGCATTCATTTCCCCCAAACCTTTGTAACGCTGAAGCATGTAGCCACGGCCAACGATTTCAATTTTTTCTTGTAGTTCTTCTTCTGTCCAAGCGTATTCTATCACTTCTTTTTTACCTGTTCCCTTAGAAACTTTATATAAAGGTGGTAACGCAATGTAGACTTTTCCGGCTTCAATTAAAGGTTTCATATAACGATAAAAGAAAGTTAATAATAAGACTTGAATATGGGCCCCATCTGTATCGGCATCGGTCATAATAATGATTTTGTCATAGTTACAGTCTTCAAGCGAAAACTCTGCGCCAACTCCAGCTCCAATGGTATAAATCATCGTATTAATTTCTTCATTTTTTAAAATATCTTGCATTTTTGCTTTTTCAGTATTAATGACTTTTCCGCGCAAAGGTAAAATCGCCTGAAATTTCCGATCTCGCCCTTGCTTCGCTGAACCACCAGCGGAGTCTCCTTCGACGAGGTAAAGTTCGTTTTTCTTTGGATTACGAGACTGAGCCGGGGTTAATTTCCCCGAAAGTAAAGATTCGCCTTTTTTCTTTTTCTTGCCATTCCGGCTTTCTTCGCGGGCTTTTCGAGCAGCTTCACGGGCTTCGCGGGCTTTTAATGCTTTACGAATCAGCATTTGACTTGTTTCACTGTTTTCTTGTAAATAATAGCCAAGTTGCTCACTGACAATCTGTTCAACAATCGTTCGAGCAACCGGAGTCCCTAATTTTTCTTTTGTTTGCCCTTCAAATTGTAACAAGTTTTCCGGTACACGAATCGATAAAACCGCCGCGATTCCTTCACGAAAATCACTACCTTCAAGATTTTTATCTTTTTCTTTTAACAAATTCACTTTCCGGGCATACTCATTAAACGCTTTTGTTAACGCCGTTTTCAGCCCTACTTCATGTGTTCCACCATCTCTTGTGCGGACGTTATTAACAAATGACAAGAGATTTTCTGAAAAGCCATCATTGTACTGCATGGCTACTTCAACTTCAAGGTCTTCTTTATTTCCTGAAAAATAAATAATTGGCGTCAAAGCATCTTTTTCTTCATTTAAGTATTCAACAAAAGCTTCAATTCCATCTTCGTATAAAAAGAGCGCTTCTTTCTTTTCTTCTCCACGTAAATCAACAAGTGAGATTTGAATCCCTCTTAATAAAATATCATAGGAAAATTTAGTCGTTGAAAAAATCGTTGAATCGGGTAAAAATTGAACTTTTGTTCCATTGACTTCTTTGGTTTTGCCTATTTTCTTTAAAGTTCCTTTGGGTTTGCCCCCATTATGAAACTTTTGACAGTATTCATAACCATCACGATAAATCGTTACTTCTAACCAGCTAGACAGCGCATTAACCACGCTCGCGCCAACGCCATGAAGACCACCTGACGTTTTATACCCACCTTGGCCAAATTTTCCGCCAGCATGAAGAACCGTAAAGATTACTTCAACCGTAGAAACACCGGATGTATGCATCCCAACCGGCATGCCTCGACCACTGTCTTTTATGCTAATACTTTGATCGGGATATAAAACGACTTCTATCTTCTCACCATAGCCAGATAAAGCTTCATCCACTGCGTTATCAACAATTTCATAAACAAGGTGATGTAAGCCACGACTATCCGTTGAGCCAATATACATTCCTGGTCTTTTTCTAACAGCTTCTAATCCTTCTAATACTTGGATTGAAGCATCGTTATATTCTAATTTTTTCTTTTCTGCCAAAGCAAACGCTCCTTTGTTTTTCAAAATCACTCGAACCATTATACATCATAACCAGTCATTATCGCAAAAAAATATCGAAGTCTTATTTCTTTCGTTCGCGATTCATGCTACTATTAGACTAGATTTTTTTAGAAAGAGAGTTCATATGGATACTATTGTTTTATTATTTATTGCCTATCTTTTAGGTTCAATCCCTTCTGGTGTTTGGATTGGTAAAAGCTTTTTTAAAAAAGATATTCGTCAATTTGGTAGCGGGAATTCTGGTACGACCAATACTTATCGTGTTTTAGGGAAAAAAGCCGGAACGGTCGTTTTGTTTATGGATATCTTTAAAGGGACGCTAGCTACTTTACTCCCTTCTTTTTTTCATCTGCCAAATATTAATCCTCTTTGGTTTGGTGTTGCTGCTATTTTAGGCCATACTTTTCCAATTTTTGCTCGTTTCAAAGGAGGAAAAGCAGTCGCAACGAGTGCCGGGATGTTACTTGGTTATCAGCCGATTTTCTTCTTGTATTCACTGGTGATTTTCTTAGTGGGTTTATTTTTTACTAGTATGGTTAGTTTGACAAGTATGATTGCCGCCGTTTTAATTACGTTATCAACGATTTTCTTACCGTTTATTGCTCCAAGCATTCTACCTCAGCAAGATTGGCTCCTAACGGCCATTGCAGTTGGTGTCACTAGCTTCATTTTTTATCGTCACAAAGCTAATATTGTTCGCATAAAAAACGGGACCGAGAGCAAAGTGCCTTTTGGTTTAAATCAAAAGAAAAAATAAACACAGCAAAAAAGCCTAGCCTCTTCGTCAAAGAAGTGACTAGGCTTTTGATTTATGAATTGAGCTTTACTTCACCGTAATGGAATATTTTGTTTCAAAAACTTCATTCGCAGCTAACTTTTGAATCCCAAATTTCTCACTTAGCTCACCCGTTGCATCTGTTGTATCAGCCACACCAGCCCATGGCTCGATACAAACAAAGGGGGCTTGTGCTGGGTAGGGCGACCAAATTCCAACAAAAGGTAAATCGTTATAAGACAAAGTCACACGATGGGGCGATCGATCACTACAAATTGAAAATGAATTCAATCCTTTTGTTTCAAAAATAAGGGCATCATTTCTAAACAAATCCCGACTTAAGGCAATCGTTGTATTTGTCTGACCTAATGTTCGATTTTCCAAATCGATATAACGCCCTTCTAATGGTACTGCAATCCGTGATTTCATTGGGGACGCTTTTAAGTAATAATCGGCAAAGGTTAACCCTTCTTCCAATGGAACATTAAAACCAGGGTGTCCCCCAATTGAAAAGTATAAATCTTCGGTTACCGGATTTTCTACTCGGTATTTTACAATTAACCCATCGCCCCCTAAATGATAGGATACATAAAGTTTAAACGCAAAAGGATAGACTTTTTTTGTTTCTGGTGTATCGGTTAATAAAAATGAAATACTATCTTCGGTTTGTTCATGTAACTCAAACTCTAAATCTCGGGCAAAGCCATGTTGAGACATTGGGTAAGTTTTCCCTTGATAAGTATATTGATTTTCTTTTAATGCCCCCACAATTGGAAATAAGATTGGCGCTTTTCGTCCCCAAAATTCTTCTGCCCCTTGCCAAATATACTCAATTTCTTGTTCTTTCCCGTATAAACTTTGTAATTCGGCTCCTTTTGAATCAATCACTGCTTGCAAATATGGTGTTTCAATCGTATACAGCATTTTACTCCCCCTAACCACTTTCTTATGATTTGCTTAGTTCTTCTTTAAAGCGTTGGTTCAAGACTTTTAAATAAGTTCCCTTCATCCCTAGCGAACGTGATTCAATAATCCCAGCAGATTCTAATTTTCTCAAGGCATTCACAATGACCGAACGTGTAATGCCAATTTCATCAGCTACATTCGAAGCGGTTAAGCGACCTTCATCTCCTCCTAGCGCCTTAAAAATCGCTTTCACTGCAATTAACTCGCTATAAGATAATGTCCCAATTGCCATTTGAACAGCTGTCGCACTGCGGACTTCATCTTCAATACTACGAGATTTTTGGTATAAAATTTGCATTCCGACAACAGTGGCGCTATATTCTGCCAAAACTAGAGCATCTTCATCAAAAATTTGATCAATTCGAGATAAAATAATCGTTCCCAAACGTCGACCGGCACCATAAATGGGGACGACCGTTGTAATGCCTGCTGGATAAAGCTCACGTGACTCAACAGGAAAGGCCGTTAAATCGCTACTAATTGGAATATTTGCTTCGGTGACGGCTAGACGATCGGCCATCGCAGTATAGCTTTTTGGAAATTGTTTTTCAAGAAACATATTTTTAACACGGGCGTTATTCACATCATGTTTTTCTGTGAATCCCAACAAAACACCTTCTTGACTAATAATATACGTATTACAGTTTAAAATGTCCCCCAAAATAATGGCCATCTTATCATATGGCAGATCGGTTGCCGAATCAAAAGCATTATTTTGTTGTAACAATTCATTAATCTGTCGTGTTTTTTCCAACAGTGTTTTCATTTCTACTCCCCCAATAAACTAAAGAATGTAACGACTTAAATCTTCATTGTTTGCTATTGAAGCTAACTTTTCTTCAACATAAGCTTCGGTAATGGTGATTTCAGCCATTTGCATCTCAGAAGCTTCAAATAATAAGTCTTCTAATAATTTTTCTAAAATTGTATGCAAGCGACGAGCCCCGATGTTTTCAGTGTCACGGTTGACTTGAAAGGCTAGTTGCGCTATTTTTTCTAAGGATTCTAAAGTAAAGGTCACTTTCACATTTTCGGTACCTAGTAAAGCAATGTATTGTTTGACTAAAGCATTATTTGGTTCTTTCAAAATTTTCACAAAATCTTCCGTTGTTAAATCGTCGAGTTCTACTCGTATTGGGAAACGACCTTGTAATTCAGGAATCAAATCGCTCGGTTTTGATAAGTGGAAAGCCCCCGAAGCGATAAATAAAATATGGTCGGTATGAATCACACCATATTTTGTATTCACTTGTGAACCTTCAACGATTGGTAAAATATCTCTTTGAACGCCCTCCCGAGAAACCTCGCCCGAATGTTGGGATTTTGAGGTGATCTTATCAATTTCATCAATAAAAATAATGCCACTTGCTTCGGCTAAGCGCAACGCCTCACTATGAATGTCGGCATCATTGACTAATTTGGAAGACTCTTCTTGGATTAATAACTCACGGGCTTCTTTAACGGTGACCGTACGTTCAATTTTCTTCTTTGGTTTCAATGCCCCTAATGTTTCATTCAGATCAATTCCCATTTGTTCAAGCCCTTGATTCATTGAAGGCATGTTCACTTTAGGTTCCTCAATTTCAATCGTTACTTCTCTTTGATCAAGTAACCCTTTTTCCAGTTGTTCATAAATCGTTTGACGATTTACTCGAATTTCATCGGTTAATTCTTCCTTCGCTTCTTCTGGTTGTTGCATTTGATTAAACATGCCCATCATTTGCTCATATGGATTGATCGATTTTTTTTGTTCTTTCTTAATCCCTGGTACTAGAACTTTGGCTAAACGACGATTGGCTTTTTTCTCCGCTTGAAAGGCCACTCGCGCGTATTGCTCTTTACGGACAATCTGAATCGCATTTTCAACTAAATCACGAACCATTGATTCTACATCACGCCCGACGTAACCAACTTCGGTAAATTTTGTAGCTTCCACTTTAATAAAAGGAGCAGACACAATTTTAGCTAAACGACGAGCAATTTCTGTTTTACCTACTCCAGTTGGGCCGATCATTAGAATATTTTTGGGTGTGACCTCTTGTTGCATTTGCTCATCTAGTTGTAAGCGGCGGTAACGATTGCGTAAAGCAACCGCTACTGATTTTTTTGCTGCTTGTTGACCAACCACGTATTTATCTAATTCTTTCACAATTTCTTTTGGTGCAATATTTTGATTTTGCATAATTAACATTCCTCTACAATAATATTATGATTTGTAAATACACAAATATCGGCAGCAATTGTTAAGGCATTTTGGGCAATTTCTTTTGCCGTGAAGGCATCGCCACCAAATTGCTTCATTGCGCGCGCAGCCGCTAAGGCATAATTACCACCTGAACCAATCGCTAAAATGCCATCATCTGGTGCAATGACTTCACCCGTTCCCGAGATTAATAACATTTCTTTATTGTTCATCACAATTAACATCGCTTCAAGTTTTTGCATCGATTGTTGCGTGCGCCATTCTTGGGCTAACTCAACCGCTGCTCTTTGTAAATTTCCTTTATATTCATTTAATTTACCTTCAAATTTTTCTTCTAAAGTGAACGCGTCAGCCACACTGCCAGCAAAACCAACCACGACTTCGCCATTATAAATCCGACGAACTTTTTTTGCAGTACTTTTCATCACGATTTGCTCCCCCATTGTGACTTGACCATCACCGGCCATCGCAAATTTGCCATTTTTTTCAACTGCACAAATTGTGGTTGAATGAAATTGTGAACTCATTTATAAATTCCTCCTATATAATTAATCATCACTAGCGAAGCTTAGGCTCGCGGATGAAATTGACGGTAATTTTTTTGTAAACTTTCTTTCGTTACATGGGTATAAATTTGAGTCGTTGATAAATTATCATGCCCTAGTAATTCTTGTACCGTTCGCATATCCGCTCCATTATTCAACAAATGCGTCGCAAAAGTATGCCGTAATTTATGCGGGTGAATTTGTAAGTCTAAACTCCCCTTTTTGATGATTTGATTCAAAATATAGCTAATCCCAGCAGGCGTTAATTGCGTTCCTAAATGGTTCACAAAGACAAAGCCATGCGCCGTTTGATTCTTAGCTATTAATTCAGGACGCCCAATTTCTAAATAGGTTTGTAAAGCTGCTTTCGTTGACTGATTAAATGGGACGTAACGTTCTTTATTTCCTTTTCCGATAACACGTAAAACAGATAATTCCCAATCAATCCGGTCTATTTCAAGAAAACTACACTCACTTACTCGTAAGCCCGAACCATATAAAACTTCCAAAAGCGCTCGGTTTCTCAAATCAAGTGGGCTTTGATGCGGTAAATAATCAAACAAGGCTTGCATTTCTTTTTCATAAAAAAAATGAGGCAAGCGCTGATTTTGCTTTTTCATATGAACATAACTAAAGGGATTTTCGTCAACGATTCCTTGCTTTAATAAGTATTGGTAAAATGAGCGTAAACTCGCAATTTTTCGATTCAAGGTATTGCGGCTATATTTTTTTTCATTCGTTAAATAACTTAAGTAGATACGAACATCGCGATAGTCAACCCTTAATAGTTGTGCGTCGCCAGACTCAGATAAAAAAACTTCGAAATCATAAATATCTCGCTGATAGGCTTCTTTTGTTTTTTCAGAGTATCCTCTTTCCAACATCAAATAACGCGTAAATGCGGCTAACAGGTCTTTATTTTCCATTTAACCACCTCAATCTTTTTAAAGATTATCATAGCTCTTTAAAAAAAACAATTTAATTGTCAGAAATTTACCAATATTTCAAAGTTTCGTCACAATTTGACAATTAACGCTTTCATTTCAAACCTTTAATTGCATCGGTCACCAAAAAATCACGTGCAAGATTCGTTAAAACCCTGCACGTGTGATTGATTTTATTTCGCTTTTTTTATTTTTGCTGCTCTTCTTGTGGAACTGGTTTTTCCTGTAAATCGACCACTGCTTCAACTAACTCTTTATTTCCTTGACGAGTGGCCATCGATTCATTAATTAAGTTAATTAAATCGAGGCCTGTTGTTTCTTTAATAGTATCAAAAGTCCGCGCTAAGCCCGCTTCCCCCATTTGATGGACTTCGCCGGTTCCACCAAAACTAACGAGCTTATCAATATTGCTAATTGGCGCATTGACCTCTTTGGCTAGTGCGGGTAAGACTTTAATCAGTTCAATTAAAATCCCTGCTTCATTTAATTTTTGTAAAGCAAGTGCCATTTCCTCTTGACTTTGAGCTTGTGCAAGCCCTATTTTTTCAATTTTCTCGGCTTCGGCTAACCCTATTTTTTCAATCCGTTGTGCTTCGGCTTGCGCGGCTAATTTGACTGTTTCGGCTTGTGCTTCGGCTTTGGCAATCTCTTTGGCTTTTTCAGCTAAGGCGTTTTGTTCCACCACATATTTATCGGCTTCGGCTCGTTTACGTAAGGTTGCGGTTAATTCTTTCTCAGCTAATTCCGCTTGTTTGGCTTGTATTTCAATATTTTTTTCTTGTTCAATTAATTGCACTTTCATTTTTTCACCAGTGGCAACTTGCTCGGCTTTGGCATCGGCTACTTCTTGTTCTTGCTTGTATTGCGCTTGTTTTAAAGCCATTTCTTTATTGGCTTCGGCAATTTCTGTGCGACGACGAATTTCTTCTTGCTGGGCTAATTGTTCGTTTGCTGCCTGTTTAATCCGCGTTTCACGTAAAGCATTGGATTCGGCCACTTCTGCATTTTTTTTCACTTCAGCAATTTGTGGCCGCCCTAGTGCATCTAAATAGCCATTGGGATCGGTTACATCCTTAATTGTAAATGACACAATCTCTAATCCCATTTTACTTAAATCAGTTGATGCAACCTTTTGTACTTGTTCTGCAAAATCATCGCGATTTTTGTAAATTGCTTCAACAGTCATCGTCCCTAAAATCGCCCGTAAATGTCCTTCTAGTACTTCTCGCGCTTCATCTTCTAGTTCTTCGGTTGATTTACCTAAATATTGTTCGGCCGCTGTTTTTATCGATTCCACACTATTACCGACCTTTACTAAAACGGTCGCACTAGCTAAAATCGGTACCCCTTGTTCTGTATAGACTTCAGGTGTCCCAATTTCTAGTTTATGCGTTAGTAAGCTTAATTTATGTGCCTTTTGCACAATCGGAATGACAAAAGTACCACTATTTCTTAAAATTTTGATGCCTTCTTTTCCTAAAAACGAACCCGTTACAATTAAAGCCTCATCGGGTTTCCCAATTCGATAACGAGCCATTAAAAAGATTAAAATTGCCAAAACCGCTAAAATCACCCAAAAAAAGACACTACCTAAAAAACCAAAAAGACTTACCATTTCATTCACTCCTTTTAAAATTCTTTGCTATTTTTACTTTTGATAACCAAAGCCACGCCTTGCTCATCAAAATCGATAATTAAAACTTTGGTTCCAACTGGGAGCAAGATATTTTCTTCTTGATCCTTCAAACGATAAAGTCGTGCCGGATAAACTGAACGGGCATTTCTACTACCAGTTTCCATGACTTCGCCAATCGATCCTCCTTGAATTTTTTCCGTTAATTGACCTAGCAGTAAATCCTCCTTTGATAAAACATTTGTCTGGTTTTTATCCGTCAATCGATTATAAATATACATCAGCGGAAAAAACACCATACTCAAAAATACGTACAAACAAAAAATGAATAACACCATCAGTGCGAGCCAAAACAAAATTCGCAAGAGGAATGGTTGTTTTATTAAAATCTGATTTACCTCTTGTAACCAGTTAATCATCGGTCTCGCCTCCAATATCGCTTGTATTTACAAGAATCATAACGCAAGTTCTTCGATTCTACAAGAAAAGATTGCGCAAAAAAAAAAAGATACATCCTTAGACCGAGAGTGTGCTCCGTCTAAGGATGTCCTTTTCTATAAGCTTTTCTTTACTTCTTCTAAAGCCGTCAACGCACGATGGGCTAACGCGGCATAACGCTCTTTTTTATCTTTAATGCGTTCTGGTAATTCTGGTAATAAACCAAAATTCGCGTTCATCGGTTGAAAGTGTTTACCAGAAGCATGTGTAATATAATAAGCCATACTCCCCATAGCAGTTTCTTTTGGCAATACGATTGGCGCGTCTCCTTTAATTAAACGGGCAGCATTCATTCCTGCTAGCAAGCCACTCGCAGCACTTTCAACATATCCTTCCACACCGGTCATTTGCCCCGCAAAAAACAAATCTGGCCGTTTTTTAGACTGGTAAGTCGGTTCAAGAAGTTCCGGGCTATTCATAAAGCTATTGCGGTGCATCACGCCATAACGAACAATCTCCGCATTTTCCAAACCAGGAATCATGCGGAAAACGCGTTTTTGCTCTCCCCATTTTAAATGCGTTTGAAAACCAACAATATTATATAAGCTCGCCACTGCATTGTCTTGGCGCAGTTGAATGACTGCATACGGACGTTTGCCCGTCTTAGGATCTTCTAATCCGACGGGCTTCATTGGACCAAAGAGCATGGTTTTAGGTCCACGATTGGCCATGACTTCAATTGGCATACAGCCTTCAAAGAATTTTTCTTTTTCAAACTCTTTTAAAGGAGCCACCTCAGCAGAAATCAAGGCCTCACGAAAGGCTTCAAATTCTTCTTTTGTCATCGGACAATTTAGATAAGCCGCTTCCCCTTTATCATAGCGTGATTTTAAGTAAACTTTATCCATATCAATCGTTGAACGATCAATAATTGGGGCCGCAGCATCATAAAAATAAAAACCTTCTGATCCATTAAACGCTTGAATGGCTTTTGCTAATGGCGCTGAGGTTAACGGTCCCGTTGCGACAATGGTCACTCCTTCTGGGATTTCCGTTATCTCTTTTGTAAAAACCGTTACTAATGGATGTGCTTTGACACGCTTGGTAATTAACTCCGAAAAAGCATGGCGGTCAACCGCTAGGGCGCCCCCAGCTGGTACGGCGGTTTCATCGGCCGAAGTAATGACTACCGAATCCAATTGACGCATTTCTTCTTTTAAAACGCCCACTGCATTGGCTAGACTATTGCCACGCAAGGAGTTGGAGCAGACTAATTCTGCAAAATTATTTGTATGATGTGCTTCTGTTGTTTTTACTGGGCGCATTTCATAAAGATAAACCGGAATTCCAGCTTGAGCAACTTGCCAAGCCGCTTCACTTCCGGCCAACCCGGCACCAATTACGTTTACATGTTTCATCTGATTTCCCCTTTATTAAAAAAAGAAAAACTGAATCCGTATTTTTTAGCGATTCAGTTTCCTTTAAGCTTATTTTTGTACGGTTTCTTCATAATCACCATTTGGACAAATGACTTGTTTTCCGCCTTTGACTTTCTTTTCAACCAAGAAATGATCGCATTTTGGACAATTTCGTCCAACCGGTTTATCCCATGAAACGAATTCACAATCTGGGTATCGATTACAACCGTAGAAAATTCGATTTTTCTTTGATTTTCTTTCAATGATTTGGCCTTGGTGGCAAAGTGGACATTCAACCCCAATTTCTTTAACAATCGCTTTTGTATTACGACACTCTGGAAAATTACTGCAAGCATAAAACTTTCCATACCGCCCTAGTTTAATAACCATTGGCGAGCCACATAACTCACAATCAAAGCCAGCAGGTTCATCTTTAATTTGAATTTTTTCGATTTTTTCTTCTGCGCTGATTAACTCTTTTTCAAAGGGGCGATAGAACTGATCAATGACTTTGACCCATTCTTCTTTCCCTTCTTCAACTGCATCTAAGCTATTTTCCATTTCGGCAGTGAAATGAATATCAATAATTTGAGGGAAGAAGTTTTCAATTAACTGATTGACGATTTCCCCAAGCTCTGTTGGCTCAAAGCGTTTTTGCGCTAATTTAACATAATACCGTTTTTGAATGGTCTCAAGCGTCGGGGCATAGGTAGATGGACGTCCAACCCCATTTTCTTCTAGTGTTTTAATTAATGTTGCTTCACTAAAGCGCGCTGGTGGTTGGGTAAAGTGTTGTTTTGGCTCCACATCAACCGATTGTACCACTTCTCCTTCAACTAAATCGGGTAAGATATTGTCTTTTTCTTCTTTCCCGCTATCGCTACCTTCAACGTAAACTTGCATAAACCCTTTAAACTTAATTTTTGAGCCATTGGCAATAAAAGTAACGCCATTTTGGACCAAGGTCACTTTCATTGTGTCAAAGACAGCTGGTGTCATTTGGCTAGCGACAAAGCGCGACCAAATCAAGGTATACAATTTTAATTGATCTTTATCCAGATATTTTTCCATTTCTTCTGGTGTTCGCAAGGTACTTGTTGGGCGAATCGCTTCATGGGCATCTTGTGCACCTTGGGCATTTTTGGTCGCCTTACTTTGGTTAGCAACAAAAGCTTGGCCGTATGTGGCCTCAATAAACTCCGTTGCTTCAACTTTTGCCGTGTCGGAAATTCGTTTCGAATCGGTACGCATATAAGTGATTAATCCAACCGTACCTTCTTTTCCTAAAGCAATGCCTTCATACAGTTGTTGTGCGACCATCATTGTTTTACGTGTTCGAAAATTCAATTTACGAGCCGCTTCTTGTTGTAAACTACTAGTTGTAAAAGGCGCTGCTGCTTGACGCTTACGCTCTTTTTTTTCAACTTTGGTAACTTCAAAGTCTTTCCCCTCTAAACGATCGGTGACTTCTTTCACACTTTGGGCATTGGGAAGTTTTTTCTTTTTCCCATCAAGGCCCCAAAAACTCGCTTTGAATTTCTTTTTGGCTTTTTGGAAATTTCCATCGAGAGACCAATATTCTTCAGGTTCAAAATTACGAATTTCTCTTTCGCGATCAATAATAATTTTTAAAGCAATTGATTGAACACGCCCAGCACTTAACCCTTTTTTAACTTTACGCCACAAGATTGGGCTAATTGAATAACCAACTAAACGATCTAAAATTCGACGGGCTTGTTGCGCATCGACTAAATCCAAATCAATGCTTCTTGGTTCCTTAAACGCTGCTTTCACGGCATCTTTGGTAATTTCGTTAAAGACTACGCGATTTTTTTCTTGTAAATCTAAACCAAGAAGAAAAGCCAAATGCCAAGCAATCGCTTCACCTTCTCGGTCCGGGTCACTCGCAAGAAAAACTTTTTCAGCCTTCTTGGCCGCCGAACGCAACCCTTTAATGACGTCTCCTTTGCCTCGAATTGAAATGTAATGTGGCTCATAATTATTTTCTACATCAATCCCCATTTTACTTTTTGGTAAATCACGAATATGCCCCACACTCGCTACGACTTTATAGTTTCTTCCTAAGTACTTTTCAATCGTTTTCGCTTTTGCTGGCGACTCTACAATCACTAAATATTTATAAGCCATAAATCGATTATGCTCCTTTCCTAAACAAAAATGCTTCTATATAATAGATGTTGCTGTCTTTCACAATAAATCGTAGCCTATCATATCGGTAAGCAGAAAGTTTGTCAAGAAAGGAAATTTTAAAAAAAGAAAAAAAACGAAAAAATTAGTAGTCTGGCAACTCCTCTAAGATGTCTTGCCACTGAAAGACACACTTGGCCCCATCTTGAATTAAACGGTGACAACCATTGGATTGTCCCGAGACAATTTCTCCAGGGATGGCAAAAACTTCCTTGCCATATTCCAAAGCCAGTTGTGCCGTGATCAATGAACCACTTCTTTCTTTTGCTTCAATCACACACGTTCCTTGAGACAAGCCTGCAATAATCCGATTACGCATCGGAAAATGATGTCTTTTTATCCCTGTTTGCTTCGGGTATTCACTTAAAACTAAGTGATTTTTTTTCATTTCTAAAAAAATGGGTAATGCTTCTGTTGGGTAACAATAATCCAGCCCACAACCGACCACTCCGATTGTTTTCCCACCAAAACCAATGGTGAGCTGATGACTATAACTATCTACTCCTTTAGCTAGGCCGCTAACAATGACTTGTTTTTGAGCGACAAGCTTAGGAATGAATTGATAAAGCACTTCATAAGCATAGGGCGTAGCCAAGCGGGCACCCACAATCGCCAATTTCGAATACTCTAACAGCGCTAAATCTCCCTCATAAAATAAAACAAGTGGCGGATCAGCAATGTTTCTTAAACTTTCGGGGTATTCTTTTGAAAAAAACGTCAAGAATTGTTGATTGACGAGCCTTTCTTCTACCCACTCCGGTGTTGCTTGCTGCCAACTTTCTTTAAAGATTCCTAAATTTTTAATTGGATGAATCCGCTTAAGAACCGTTTCTAAAGTTAGCGGTTGCCCCTTATTTTCTTGCGCAAATTTTAAAATCTTCCACTTATTTGTAATGCCAATTCCTTCACAATAGACTAATTTCAATAGCAATTT
>CAYNOA010000003.1:0-26283 GCA_964398695.1 uncultured Enterococcus sp.
TTCACTAATGAAGTGATAATCCCAATTGTCGTTGACTTTCCCGCGCCATTTGGACCAAGTAGAGCATAAAAATCCCCTTCTTCAACGACCAGGTCAATCCCGCGTAACGCCTCGACGCCCGTTGCATATATTTTTTTTAAATGCTTTAGTTCTAGTGCCTGTGCCATTCCTTTAAATCTCCTTATTTTTCATTTCTTACTCAATTTCCTACCCATACTACTTCAAAAAAACAGCGATTCACGCTCATTTGAAGCTGGCTCTTGCGCAAACAAGTGCCTCATTGAAGCCATGAATTCGCGGACAAATTCTTCTTTTAGCGTGTAATGATGCCATTGACCTTTTTTACTAACCGATGTAATCCCCGCACTTTCTAACACTTTCATGTGGTGGGATAAAGTCGGTTGCGTGAAATCAAAATGTTCAAGTACCTCACAAGCACACATTGTCCCGCGTGAAAGCAGATGAATAATCTTCATTCTTTTTGGATCAGCCATTGCCTTTAATACGCGCGAGGCTTCTTCATAATTCATTGCTAGCACCTCTCAATATAGATGATTATCGATATAAAATATAGATGATTGTCAATGTGTTGTCAAGAGGTTTATACTGGGGGTGTTTAAATGCAATTGGGGCATGAAGATATTAAAATCACCTTAGAAATTTATTTCCTGTCGACGTTAAGTAGAAATCGTCAATTTCTGCTAAATAAGTTTCTGCACTTATTTGTTGAAAGACACTTCCCAGGTTTTTGCATAGAGCGTCCATCGTTCATTTGTATAATCTCCACACGATGAAGTAGGTGCCCTAAAATTACGGTCGCTATGCCTTCAGCTCTCCCCATTTGTTTGGGCGTGAAAAGCGGTAGTAAAATGTAGGAAAAAGGCGTTTTAAAATTGTCGTCTTTCCTACATTTCACTACCACCCTTTACATCAGTGGTAATTTCGGTGTCGATAGGTGGTAATAACTATGTCACTGTTGGTAATTGCTTGTGGCGGATATCAGATATTTTATTTGAATTCATTTGTATATTGTCTGGGCATTTGAAAACAACCTTTCTTCTTTTAGTGTATTTTACACTCTCGTAAAAGTTGTCTCAAATTTTATACTAGCATCAATTAAAAGGTTTAGCCCACGCTGCCTTCCATCTCGTATTGAATAAGTCGATTCAATTCCACCGCGTATTCCATCGGTAATTCTTTCGTAAATGGTTCCACAAAGCCCATTACAATCATTTCAGTCGCTTGAATTTCCGTTAAGCCGCGACTCATCAAGTAATAGAGTTGCTCTTCTGAAATTTTTGATACTTTGGCTTCGTGTTCTAACGCGACTTGGCTGTTGTGAATTTCGTTAAATGGAATCGTATCGGATTTAGAAAGATCATCCATAATAATCGTATCACACTCAATATGTGAGATGGACCCTTGGCTCTTTTTACCAAAGGTTACTTGACCGCGGTAGTTTACTTCTCCACCACTTTTAGCAATCGATTTTGAAACGATTGAGCTCGAAGTATTTGGGGCATTGTGAATCATTTTAGCCCCCGTGTCTTGGATTTGATTGGCGTTCGCAAAGGCAATCGATAACATCGTTCCACGTGCGCCTTCGCCATCTAAGTAAACACTTGGGTATTTCATCGTTGTTTTGGCTCCCAGGTTACCGTCAATCCATTCAACGGTTGCGCCAGCTTCGGCTTTGGCACGTTTGGTTACTAAGTTATACACGTTATCTGACCAGTTTTGGATGGTCGTATAACGGCAATAGGCATCTTTTAACGTAAAGATTTCAACAATGGCTGCGTGTAAGCTATTACTTGAATAGGTTGGCGCGGTACAACCTTCGACGTAGTGGACACTGGCGCCTTCATCCACAATAATTAAGGTCCGTTCAAATTGACCGGTGCCTTCATTGTTAATGCGGAAATACGTTTGTAAGGGCACATCGACCCGGACGCCTTTTGGTACGTAGATAAAGGTGCCCCCTGACCAAACGGCCGAATTTAAAGCCGCTAACTTGTTGTCAGTTGGTGGGACTAATTTTGAGAAATATTGTTTGAATAATTCTGGGTACTCTTTTAGCGCAGAATCGGTATCGGTAAAGATAATGCCTAGTTTTTGGAATTCTTCTTTCATGTTGTGGTAAACCACTTCCGATTCATACTGAGCAGAAGCGCCGGCTAAATAAGCACGTTCGGCTTCTGGAATTCCAATTCGTTCAAAGGTTTCTTTGATTTTATCTGGCACTTCATCCCAAGAACGCGCCGGTTTGTCACTTGGTTTTTGGTAATATTTAATGCTATCAAAATCTAAATCAGATAAATCTGGTCCCCAAGTTTGCATGGGCATTTTATGATAGGCTTCGAGTGATTTCAAACGAAAATCTAGCATCCATTCAGGTTCATTTTTTACTCGTGAGATTTCACGAACGACTTCTTCGGTTAGTCCAATCCCTGTACTAAAAATCGGATCGACATCATCATGGAAGCCATATTGGTATTCTTCTAATTCTGGTACTCCACTCATGTTCTCTCACTCCTATTCTTCAATTTCTTCTTGATATTCTTTGACGTCTGGGTTGGTAATAATTTGGTCTAAGGCTTTCCAAGCTAAAGTCGCACATTTAATGCGGGCTGGAAATTTCGCCACGCCACCAAGCATCGCTCCGTCTTCAAGGGCGCTGGCATCGACTTCTTTTCCTTGAACTAAATCTGAAAACAACTCCGATAAGTGGCTGGCTTCTTCAAGTGTTTTGCCGATTACCGCATCGGTCATCATCGAGGCACTCGCTGTACTGATTGAACAACCATGCCCGGAAAAAGCGATGTCTTCAATCACCTTATCTTTTAATTTGACTTCAACGGTGACAATGTCGCCACAAGTTGGATTATGTAACTCCACTTTCTGACTGCTATTGGCTAAAGTCCCGTGGTGATGCGGATGACTAGAGTGATCTAAAATGACTTGACGGTATAATTGGTCTAATCTAGAAAGTGCCATGATTGAAAAACTCCTTTGTTGCTAAGATAGCTGCCACGAGACGGTCGGCGTCTTCTTTTGTGTTGTAAAGATAAAAGCTTGCGCGCGCCGTTGCGGCTACCTCTAAATATTTTAATAGTGGTTGTGCGCAGTGATGACCGGCACGAACCGCCACGCCTTCCATATCTAAGGCCGTAGCAACGTCGTGTGGATGAATCCCGTCTAAGTTAAAAGCCACTACGCCCGCTCGCTTACTTGGATCGGTTGGTCCATAAATAGTTAATCCTTCAATGGCCGTAAGTTTTGGTAAAAGATAGGCCATTAATTCGGTTTCATACGCGTGAATTGCTTCCAAGCCAATTGCTTCTAAGTAGTCAATTGCGGCCGCTAAGCCGATTGCACCGGCCATATTGGGCGTGCCCGCTTCAAATTTCCAAGGCAAGGGTGCCCAAGTACTATCTTGCAAGTGGACAAATCCGATCATTTCGCCACCAAACTCAACGGGGGCCATTTTTTCAAGCCAAGCGCGTTTGCCGTATAAAACACCAATGCCGGTTGGCCCACACATTTTATGGCCACTAAAGGCATAAAAATCACAATCAAGGTCTTGGACGTCAACTTTCATATGAGGTACTGCTTGCGCCCCATCAACGACCATCACGGCCCCTTTTTCATGCGCGTACTCACTTAAGTCTTTGATTGGATTCACCACGCCTAAGACGTTTGAAACATGGGTTAAAGCCACGATGGCTGTTTTTTCGGTGATTTGTTTTTTGGCATCAGCGATATCGAGTTCGCCCTCTGCCGTGAGTTCAATATATTTTAACGTGGCTTGTTTGCGTTTGGCTAATTGTTGCCAAGGAACAATATTGGCATGGTGTTCCATATAAGAAATGACAATCTCATCGCCTGGTTGGACGACTAAATCACCTAAACTTTGAGCCACCCAGTTTAAACTCGTGGTTGCGCCACGTGTAAAGAGGACTTCCGCGGTTTCTTTGGCATTGATAAATACCCGCGTGGTTTCTCGGGCGGCTTCATATTGAGCCGTTGCCCGTTCAGCAAGCGTATGTACGCCGCGATGAACGTTGGCATTATTTTTTTGATAATAATCGTCCATTGCTTGTAAGACGACCCTTGGTTTTTGTGTCGTTGCTGCATTGTCCAAATAAACGAGTGGCTCATCATTTACAATCTGATCTAAAATCGGAAAATCTTGACGGCGCGTCTGGTTATTCATTCAGCATTCAACTTCCCTTCAATGACCTCGACAAGTTCTTGTTGCACTCGTTTGACTGGAATCGCCGTTAAGACGGAACCTAAGAAACCACGAATCACTAGACGTTCGGCTTCTTCTTTTCTTAACCCACGACTCATTAAGTAATACATTTCTTCTGGATCCACGCGACCAACGCTGGCTGCGTGTCCGGCAGTGACTTCATTTTCATCAATTAATAAAATTGGGTTGGCATCGCCACGTGCTTGATCAGATAACATTAAGACACGACTTTCCTGTTGTGCGTCAGCGCCTTTAGCCCCTTTTAAAATATGACCAATGCCATTAAAGGTTAAGGTCCCTTTTTCAAGAATCACGCCATGTTGTAAAATATGACCGATTGAATGCGGTGCTTTATTGGTTACGCGCGTATCAATCCCTTGAATTTGACGGCCGGCACTAATCGCGACAACTTTAACTTGTGCATGAGAACCCGTGCCAACTAAATCCGAATCAAAATCGGCAATCACGTTACCGTCGTTCATCACGCCAAGTGCCCAGTCAATGGATGCGTCTTTCATCAAGTAACCACGGCGGTTGATATAAGTCGACACCGCGTCCCCTAATTGGTCGATGGCCGCAAATTTCACTTGGGCGCCGGGTTTGGCAATCACTTCAACGACAATATTGGCTGATAATTTTTCAGTTGTTTGGCCTTCTGAAATAAAACGTTCTAAATAACTAAAGGCACTATTTTCTTCTGCGACAATTAAAATGTGTTTAAAGAAATGATGACTTAATGCTTGATTATGTCGGAAAATGGCTTCAAATGGTTCTTCTACCACGACATTTTTTGGTACATATAAAAACATCCCGCTATTTAAAAAGGCCAAATGGGCGGCAGTTAGTTTGTCTTCATCCATTGGTACGGCTTTTTTCATTAAGTATTCTTCGACTAAATCAGAGTGATGTACTAAAGCCGTAAATAAATCGGTGAAAATCACCCCTTGTAAAGTCAATGAAATGGGTAATTGTTCAAAAATCGTGACGTCGTCTTGTTGGACAAGTAAGGGGTGTTTGTGCATTTCGTCAAAGGCCGGCACTGACGTAATTTCTGCCGTTTCACCATCAAGAGCGGCTTCACTAATATTAAAGAGTGGCCAACGCTCGTATTTTACGCGTTCAATCAGTGGAAAATCTAATTCTGCGGCTTTTTGTAAAGCTTTTTCTCGTAATTCCAGCATCCAAGTCGGTTCTTCTTTGATTGCGGAAAAAACTTTTACAGCGCCTAAATAGTCTTGTAAATTTTTTTTCATCAATGACAACCTCCTTTTAAGCTTCTTCTTCTTTGTAGTCAATACCTAATTCTTTACTAATTCCAGCATAACCTTCTGCTTCTAAACGTTTGGCTAAATCCGCGCCACCGCTCATCACCACGCGACCATCCATCATAATATGCACATAATCAGGGGTAATGTAGTTTAATAAACGTTGGTAGTGCGTAATAATTAAGGCGCCAAAGTTCTCTCCGCGCATTTCATTCACGCCTTTTGCTACGACTTTTAAGGCATCAATATCCAGACCCGAGTCAATTTCATCTAAAATCGCAAAGGTCGGTTCTAACATTAATAATTGTAAGATTTCGTTACGTTTTTTCTCCCCACCAGAGAAACCTTCATTTAAGTAACGCTCAGCCATTTCTTCTGGCATATTTAGCAAGGCCATTTTCTCATCTAATTTTTTGATAAAGTTCATGACTGAGATTTTATCGTTTTCATCACGTTTGGCATTCATTGCGGCACGCATAAATTCCGCATTCGTAATCCCGGCAATTTCACTTGGGTATTGCATCGCTAAAAACAAACCTAAACGGGCGCGTTCATCGACTTCTAGCTCCAATACATTGACGCCATCAAATAAAACTTCCCCTTGGGTCACTTCAAAATTCGGGTTTCCCATAATCGCCGCCGACAAGGTTGATTTACCGGTTCCGTTTGGCCCCATAATGGCATGAATTTCATTTGTATTTAAAGTCAAATTGACTCCTTTTAAGATTTCTTTATCTTCAATTGAAACGTGTAAGTTTTTAATTTCTAAAACGGACATGTTGATTCCCCCATTATCTTTTTATTCATTCTCACTCATTGTAGACTAATTGAGAATGAAACTCAAACTATGCGTTTGAAAAATTTAATTTTTTTGATGAATTGTTTGGATTTGAATTAAAAAATGAAAGAAGAATAGGCGGTGCTCTTCCTGTATTCTCACTTACAACCAATGACAAAATCAAACTCGCAAATAGCCCTTGACTTAAAGGTTGTGTCTAATCAAAAAGCACTCATTGAACCAAACTACTTTTCATTATTGGCAGCAAAAAAAACAAATATCAGTCGTCGCTACTTCATCTCTACGTGAATCAAACAATGGTCGGCTTGGCGATGTTTGGTGCCCAAGCTTAAGCCAAATAAACCCTTTGGCGTGATTACTTTATGATTGAGGCGACAAACCAAGGAAAATAAGATAGATAGATGTTCTTTAAAATCATTCTAAATTAGTTGCTAGAGCCGGACTCGTTACAACCAATTTAACTAAGAATCTCTAAATAAAAGACCATTTTCTTTCCTTTTATGTTGGCACAATTGCTTCGGATAATAGCGAACACCTGATGACTTGTTTCATCGCCCAAGACAAATAAGAAAAGCCAATCCTTGAACGCTCGAGCGCAAATAAGGTGGCTTTTCTTATTTAATTTGAGCGATGATTTTTTTCGTTAATTTTTGATAGTCTAAATACAACGCGGTAAAACGCGTATCATTTTTTTCATCCCACGGTTTTGGCTTCCCGCAAAAATGTAAGATGGACGTATTTTGAGCAATCCAATGACTATTACATTCTCCTAAACTCCTCGTTAAATAACTCGTATATAAACGTGCGTCGTAATTCCAAATCTCTTCCGGTACTTCCAGTGCATATTTTCCGTACAAATGATTTAAGACATCTTGGTCTGGTAACATCAAAAAATTACGGTATTTCTCAATCGTCCTTTGAATATCTGACCATAAGATTAATTCGCGCGCCTTTACTAAGTTTAAAAGTAAAACACCTGAATTGTAATAGCCATGATCGGTATCTAAACGAATTTGATTAAATTTTGTTGAAAAATTAATCATTCTCTTATGGGTTGCGGCTGCTAATAAATAATTTTCTAAATCGGTTTCCCACAAGGTTTCCAAAGAGTTAATCACTAAAACATCCGGATCTAGATATAAAATTTTTGTTAAGTGTGGGGGCAAAATTTGTCCAGCTAACAGTCGAAAATACATTTCTCTTGGGTAGCGTTCAACGGTTGGCGCTCCTTCAAAAATGGTACCATCTACATTTAAAAACTGCAATTGCCAACCAAACTTTTCCACTAAAGCATGGAGTAGCGCTTGTTTTTCTTCACGAATCGTTTCATGAATCACCCAAACCCGAAATGTTTGATCTTCATGGTGAGAATAAATCGATGTTAAAGCCACTTGCATTGGTTCTAAGTATCCTTCATCTAAAGTAAATAGTAAATCAATCGGTTGTTCCAACTTAACACTTCCTTTTAGCTCCTACATTCATTTTATCAGAATACCTTCATTGTATAGCGGGTCCTTCCAATTGTTTGATTAAACTTTCTTGAAAAACACATGTTGGCATTTTGAACAAGTCACTTTCACTTGCCCGCGGCCTTTCGGTGCCCGAAGTGATTGTTTACATTCTGGACAGGCAAAAAATGTATAAGTTTTTCTTTGTTCAAATTTACTTTTTGTTTGCTGGCCTTTTTTTAACCAACGATTCACTCTTCGTAAAAATTTTTGATTTTCATTTGAGCGCACATAGATTTTTTTTGAAAAAATACGAACATAGGTCAAAATAAAGAGCGCATACGCCAAAAGACGCATTGGCCAAGCTAGGACGGTAAAAAGATTCGCTAATAACAAGAAGAATAAACTCGTAATCAGTAGCGTTTTATTCAATGCATCAAAATAACCATAACGTCCTTGCATAAATTTTTGTGTGCGATTTCTTAATTTTCTAAACATCACAGACTTCCTTTCAGTCAATATGCTCTATCTTATCACATTCATTCCCAAAGAAAGCAAACTTCACAAAAAGTTCAAAAAAAGAAGCCCCTTAAAGAAAGCTTCTTCAAGGAACTCCTAAAATAGTTATTTCATTAATCTTTTTTCGGCGCGTCTAACATTGCTTTTCTTGAAAGGTTAATCCGGCCTTGTTTGTCAATCTCCGTTACTTTCACTAAGATTTCATCGCCTTCTTTTACGACATCTTCCACGTTATTGACACGTTCATGGGCAAGTTGAGAGATATGAACCAAACCATCTTTGCCTTTAATCAAGTTGACAAAGGCGCCAAATTTCTCTACGCGAACCACTTTCCCTAAGTAAACTTCGCCGACTTTCACTTCTTTAGTTAACTCTTCAATAATTTTAATGGCTTTTTGAATCATTTCTGCATCTGAAGAAGCAATCGAAACGTTACCGTCTTGATCAATATCAATCTTCACGCCCGTTTCATCAATAATCGAGTTAATGGTTTCGCCGCCTTTACCAATCACGACTTTGATTTTATCTGGATCGATTTGAATCATTTCGATTTTCGGTGCATATGGGCTTAACTCTTTGCGCGGTTCGGCAATGGTTGAGATTAACTCATCTAAGATTTCCATGCGCGCTTTTTTCGCTTGGGCTAATGCTTCCCGTAAAATTTGTTCGGTAATTCCTTGGATTTTAATATCCATTTGTAAAGCGGTAATGCCGTCTTTTGTTCCAGCTACTTTAAAGTCCATGTCGCCTAAATGATCTTCTAGACCTTGAATATCAGTTAAGATGGTGTAGTTTTCGCCATCCGACACAAGACCCATCGCAATCCCAGCAACAGGGGCTTTAATTGGCACACCCGCATCCATTAAGGCTAAGATTCCGCCACAAATACTTGCTTGAGAAGAAGAACCATTTGATTCTAGCACTTCTGATACAATTCGGATAGTATAAGGAAAATCTGCTTCTGAAGGAATGACTTGAGCCATTGCTCGTTCCCCTAAAGCGCCATGCCCAATTTCACGACGACCAGGTGCCCCTGAGCGACCGGTTGAACCGACTGAAAATTGTGGGAAGTTATAATGATGGATGAAACGTTTCGATTCTTCAATCCCTAAACCATCAATAATTTGGTGTTCACCAAGTGGCGCTAAGGTACAAGTCGATAACGCTTGGGTTTGGCCGCGCGTAAATAAACCAGAGCCATGCACACGTGGCAATAGACCAACTTCTGAAGCAAGTGGACGAATTTCATCGATTTTACGACCATCTGGACGAATTTTATCAATCGTAATTAATTCACGAACCACGTCTTTTTCTAAGTCTTCGGCTAATTGTTTAATTTCTTTGGTTAAGTGTACCGCTTCTTCTTCTGGTAATTCAGCGGCTTTTTGCGCATAGACTTCTTTAACGATTGCTTTTACTTGATCAATTTCGTCTTCACGTGCTAATTTTTCTTCGGTTAAGACTGCTTTTTTCATTGTTTCATAGTAAGCAGCATACACTTCTTGGCGTAAAGCTTCATCAATTTGTAGTAAGCTAATTTCCATTTTTTCTTTGCCGACTGCTGCCACGACTTCTTCTTGGAAAGCAACCATTTCTTGAATCGCTTGGTGCCCAAATAATAAAGCCCCGAGCATATTCTCTTCAGAAACTTCTTTGGCGCCGGATTCAACCATATTAATCGCGGTCTTTGTACCCGCAACTGATAATTCAATCGTGGTCTTTTCTTGTTGTTCAATGGTTGGGTTTAATACATATTCGCCATCTACATAACCAACTTCCACCCCGGCAATTGGACCGTCAAAAGGAATATCTGAAATTGATAAGGCTAAAGAAGAACCTAACATCGCGGCCATGGCTGGTGAGCAATCTTGTTCGACACTCATCACGATATTCGTCACTTGCACTTCATTACGGAAGCCTTCTGCAAACATCGGACGAATTGGACGGTCAATTAAACGCGCCGTTAAGGTCGCATCTAAGCTAGGACGGCCTTCACGTTTGATAAAACCACCAGGGATTTTACCAACTGCATACATTTTTTCTTCATAATTAATGGTTAATGGAAAAAAATCGGTATCTTTTGCTTCTTTTGAGGCAACGGCTGCGGTTAAAACAACTGTGTCGCCATAGCGGACGAGTACTGCTCCGTTGGCTTGTTTGGCTAATTGTCCTACTTCAACAGAAAGTGGACGTCCGCCCCAAGTGGTTGAAAATACTTGTTTTGTCATGATAAGTCTCCCTTTTGGCTGCAAGCTGTGGCTGCTACTAAACAAAAGAAAAAAGAGAATTTTTCCCTACTTTCTTTTGGTTAGTAGTAAATCAAGACACATGCGAACAGCTTTTTTATTTTTTATTTTTGAAATAACTAGTTATTGCATAGTAAAAAAGTGAGATTCACAGGAACCTCACTTTTACTTTTTGAATGATTAACGACGCAAGCCTAAAGCTTGGATTAAGTCACGGTAACGAACCACGTCTTTATTACGTAAGTAAGCTAACAAGTTACGACGGTGACCAATTTTTTTCATTAATCCACGGTATGAATGGTGATCTTTTTTATGTTCGCGGATATGCGCGTTCAATGTGTTGATTTCTTCTGTTAAAACAGCGATTTGAACTTCTGGTGAACCAGTATCTCCTTCGTGACGAGCAAATTGGTTCATGATTTCGTTTTTACGTTCTTTTGAAATTGCCATGTGTCTCCACCTCTTCCTATATATTCCCCAGTCACTGAGTATAACGTTGGTGATTCGCTAAACCAAGTAACGGGTCGTGCTTTTTGCACATACATACTTTACTTGATTCTATCGATAAAAGCAAGTTTCTTTTCTTTCAAAAGACAAGTTTTTTAATCTTTTTGACGACACTCCAAAAAAAGACGTGATGAACAGAAAAACGAACCGTTCACTTTGTTTGATTTTTTTTAAATGTCTTTAATTTTAGGCAAAATAGTTGAAAAACTTTATTTTTGCCTTTAAAATGCCAATGAAACAAAAGTAAACAAGAAATAAGGAGTTTTTTTACGATGAATACCGTTAATGTTCAAACTTTTTTATCTGAAATGAATAAAGAAGACCTAACTATTTTAGATATCCGCGACAAAGGGGCCTTCCTTGAAGATCATTTTGATCAGGCCATTTCAATGCCTTTAACAAGTGTGCCAAATTGTCTAAACGAATTAGATCCAAACACACACTACTACCTCTTAAGTCATGCCGGTCGGCGCGCCCAAACCATCGCGCACTTTTTAAATGCGCGTGGTTTTCAAACAACCGTCGTGACAGGTGGGATGAAAGCCTTACGTGCAATGAATCGCGCTTCTTAACTAAAAAAGCCGCTAGGTAAAAGAGAACTTCAACTCAAGCTAATTTGTTGAAGTTCTCTTTTTTTTTTTATATACTGACTTTTGACAAAAAACTTATTTCAAAGGAGAATCCCTTATGGCAACATTATTAGCAGTAAAAGCCCACCCTTTAACTGGTGAAGACTCAAAATCAATGAAAGTTTTTTATGCTTTTTTAGATAGCTATCAAAGAAGTCACCCTGAAGATGAAGTCATCGTTTTAGACTTATATAATGAAGAGTTTCCAGAAATCGATTTAGATGTTTTAACTGGCTGGAATGACTTACAAGATGGGAAAGATTTTAGCGCTTTAACCCCAAGCCAACAAAAGAAAATTGCACGCTTTAATGAATCAACCGAACAATTTTTAGCCGCAGATAAAGTAGTCATCGGCAATGGCTTATGGAATTTAAACATTCCTACGCGTCTAAAAGCTTGGATTGACACGATTAACGTGGCCGGTAAAACGTTCAAATACACCGAAGCTGGCCCTGTTCCCTTAACTTCTGGCAAAAAAGCGCTCCACATTCAAGCCAATGGTGGTGTTTATGGCGGTCAAGAATTCTCCTCTCAATACATCAAAGGAATCTTAAACTTTGTCGGGATTGAAAGTGTCCAACAAATCTTTATCGAAGGGGCAGACCATCACCCTGAAAGAAGAGACGAAATCATTGCAGAAGCCGTTAAAAAAGCCGAAGATGTCAGCTTAACTTTCTAATATTATACATAAACAAGGCGATTCCAGTAATGGAAATCGCCTTGTTTTTTTCTTACTTATTGACTGATGACTTCACCGGATACCGCATTGGCTTTGACTAGGCCTGGGTTTAACGAGAAGTTGGCTAAATGATCGGAGTTTGTGAAAACGACAATCATATCCGTTGGGCAGTCATTGGCTTTTAACGCCGCTAAATCCACATCAGCGATTAATTGACCGCGCTGGATTTCTTGACCTTCTGTAACATAAAGGGTAAATGGTTCGCCTTTCAAACGAACGGTATCAATCCCCATATGTAAAAGAACTTCAAGACCATTACTCATTTGAATTCCTAAGGCATGCTTCGTTGGGAAAACATTTAAAACTTTCCCAGCAACTGGAGTGAAAATTTGGCCATTGGTTGGCAGCACCGCGTAGCCATCGCCCATCATTTTTTGTGAGAAAACTTCATCGGATACTTTTTCAATCGGAATCAATTCCCCGGTTGCCACTGCGTAAACAGCTTGCTCTTTGTTGACTATTTTTGTAACTGGAGTTGCGGCGGTTTTTGTTACTGGACTTTGAGCAATCGGTTGACCGTGGAGTTTACTCATCGCATCTGCTACAAATTGAACTTCTGTTCCAACAATCACTTGAATATTTTGTTTATCAATAACTTTCACACCTGGTACACCCGTAGCTTTTACTTTCGCTTGGTCTACTTGATCAGTGTCTTTCACTTGTAAACGTAAACGAGTCGTACAATTATCAATCGTTACCACATTATCAACCCCACCCAGTGCTTGATAAATGCGCGTGCCCATTGTCACAAATTTATCACCGGTATTGGTCGCCTCATTGGCTACTTCTTCTTCACTTGTTTCTTCACGACCTGGTGTCATTAAGTTGAATTTTTTTATCACAAACAAGAAAGTAAAGTAGTAGATAACAGCCATCACTAAACCTAACACTAATAACATATAAGGTTTATTGGCAATTGGAACACGTAAACTTAAGAAAAAGTCGACTAATCCGGCACTAAAGTTAAACCCAGCGGTCCATTGGAAGGTTGCTGCAATAAACATTGAAATCCCCGTTAAAATTGCATGTACCACATATAAAGGCCATGCCACAAACATAAATGAAAATTCAAGTGGTTCGGTTACACCCGTAAAGAATGACGCAAAACCAGCCGCAATCATTAAAGAAGCTACTTCTTTTTTCTTTTCAGGACGCGCGCATTGATAAATCGCGAATGCTCCGGCTGGCAAACCAAACATCATCACTGGGAAAAAGCCGGCTTGGTACATCCCTGTAACCCCTTTAATCCCTTCAGAAGACCAGAACTTTCCAATATCATCAATCCCGGCTAAGTTAAACCAAAAGACATTATTTAACGCATGGTGTAACCCCGTTGGAATTAATAGTCGGTTAAAGAAGCCATAAAGCCCTGCGCCAACTGGCCCTAAGCCTGAAATCATTTCACCAAAATTCACTAATGCCGTATAAACGGGTGGCCAAACAAAAATGAGGAGCGCGCTAATGGCTGACATCACGGCCGCGGTCACAATTGGGACTGCCCGTTTGCCACTAAAGAAAGACAAGGCCATTGGTAATTTCACTTGAGAAAAACGATTGTACATCGCAGCCGCTACTAACCCAGCTAAAATCCCGATAAACACATTTTTGAAATTAATCGCGTCAAAGGCGACGTTTACTTCATCAAGTCCGGTAAATAATTTAACCGCTGAAGTGCTGACTAAGGTCATTGGCGTTAAAAAAGCAATTAAGCCCGCTAAAGCTGCTGAGCCATCTTTGTCTTTAGACATCCCTAAAGCTAAACCAACCGCAAATAATACCCCGAGATTATCTAAAATGGTACTCCCTGCTTTAATTAAAAAGGCCGCTAAAATATTATTACCGCCCCAGCCAGTCGGGTCTATCCAGTAACCAATCCCCATAAACAAGGCCGCTACGGGTAATGTTGCTACCGGTAGCATTAAAGAACGACCCATTCTTTGCATATATGCTTTCATTTTTTTGATTTCCTCCTATTTTTTATCAACTTGAGTCAAACGTAAACGTTCAATATGAATGGCTAAATAGCCCAATTCTTCGGTTGTCGTTGATAATTGATAATTTTTTAATAATAAAACACGGATCTTTTTCGCAATAAAAAAGCTTTCCGGGTATTTTGTTTTGACCATTTCAACAATTTCTTCATCTAACGTTGCATAGCGTTGTTGATGATGCCGTTGAAGTAATAAGCGCAAATGATTCACCAAACGCGTATAATTTAAGACCATTTCTTTAACATGTAAATCCAGTTGCAGCTCTTCTTCAATCAATTGGACAATTTCTGACACAATGGTCACTTCCCGAATACTTTGGTGTTTGTCCCGCTCGCCTTGACGGGCACTATGCAAATGAATCGCAATATAACCCGCTTCATCATAAGTATAGGGTACCCCCAGTGTTTGAACTAAATAATCCACGGCCCACTGCGCAATTGTAAACTCCTCGCGATACAAGACTTCAATTTCTGGCAACAACTGGTTACGAATAATAATGCCATTTTGTAAATTTTCAGCTGAAAAAGCTAAGTGATCCGTTAGCGAGATTAAAATATGCTCGTTTAACGTTTCCATTAAAACCATCTCTGCTCGCTCGACAATTTTTTCAGCCGCAAATAAAAATTTTTCATCAATTTGGTTTAAAAGCGATTGTAATTTCAATTGTCCTTCCGCTTCCATCACAAATAAGCGCTCAATTTCATGAGCAAATAACAAATCATTGCGCTTTTTTTCAAAGCCAATGCCTTTACCAATCGCGACTTTTTCTTCTCCGTGATCATCGACTAATACAGCGTTTTGATTTAAGATTTTCTTGATTTTCATCGAATGCATTCCTTTTCTCGAGAAATAATGGTCCATGTCCCCTTGCTTTTGTGGCCAACAAAAACAAAAAAAGCACAGAAAACTCTAAACGAGGGTACAATCCGCCCTTTTTAGAATTTTCCATGCCTAGTATTATCTAGTCACATGAAACAAATATGTTAACAACTGGTATTTTAACGAAATTTAATTTCGTTGTCAATTAAAATACGCGATTTTTATTTTATTACCTGGGTTCTAGTATCCTGTTAAAATCCATTTTTTCGTAAAAATCAATTGACACCTTCACTTAGAAAATGCTACGTTTTAGACACTAATAGCACTAGAAGGGAATTCACGTA
The DNA here is from genome assembly GCA_964398695.1 of uncultured Enterococcus sp. Taxonomy (GTDB): domain Bacteria; phylum Bacillota; class Bacilli; order Lactobacillales; family Enterococcaceae; genus Enterococcus_I. Next base: position 15,559 of record CAYNOA010000003.1, read on the forward strand.
CAATGGCTCAAGCGATTTATACGAAAGAGGGCTTTTATCTTGAAGACGCCTCGACCGGATTTGAAAAAGAATTAAAAGAACGGCCTTATCAAACTTTATATGAAGTCATTTTTCAAGAGAATAACGAGCGAACTGAAATGGACCCATCCATCCTTTATTTGCTTCATTTAACAAAACATTTTGCGGAAAAATTAAAGAATGACGGTGAGTTAGAAGTAACGCGTTCTTTAGCTGATTTAGAAGAAACCGACTACCAAACCCTTATCAAAGAAGCACCCTTTGTAATTGGCTGGGAGTTTGTGACTAGTACTTGGATCAAACAAATTCACCAGGCGCTCAATCAAATTTTTATTCGAGAATTACAAAATTTCAAAGGGACCGTCGCTGAATATATTCAAATGAAAAACGAGCATCTTTTGATTGCTGGCAGGGTTTATTTCCACTTAATTGAACGAAAAAATAGTGACTCGCCTTTTGCTTTTCTTGCGACTTATGCTACTGGAGAGAAAGGAAAAGTTAGTCATCTGCCTTTAAAAAATGCTTTGCAAGAATTTAAAGAAACAAAAGATATGCTTGCTTTACTTGCTGCTGTTGGGCGAGTTGCCAACCAATCGGTCTTCATCTCTCAATTAATTGAATCTGGGGAACTTTTTTCGCCATTACGTTTTAATGAAGAAGAAGCCTATCAATTTTTAACTGAAATCCCCCTATATGAAGCAAACGGGGTGATTTGTCGCATTCCGAATTTTTGGAAAAAAGCACAAAAACAGCGCATTCAAGTCACCATCGGAGAAAAAAAACCAAGTACCATTGGACTAGAAGCACTACTGGCAAGTCGGCCAGAGATTTATTTAGGCGACGAAGCCTTTTCAAAGGCTGAAATTGAAGCCTTGTTGCAACAAAGTGAAGGCTTGGCTTTCTTAAAAGGAAAATGGATTGAAATTAACCACGAAAAATTACAAAATTTATTGACTACTTTTGAAGAACAAACGACTAGCCAATGGTCGCTTTTTGAAGCCCTTCGCCAAGAGCAACAGGCGCACACAAACGCACAAAATACTGAAATTGAAATTAGTAATGGGGACTGGCTAGAAGAAATGTTGGCACAGATGTTAACCCCTAGCACCATCAAGCAAGCATTGCCTCCTGAAACTTTTAAAGCCACTTTGCGTCCCTATCAACAAACCGGTTATAATTGGCTGAAATTTATGCAAAACCAACCATTTGGCGCCTTATTAGCAGACGATATGGGGCTTGGGAAAACGATTCAAATTTTAGCCTTGCTTGACTCTTTAAAAGAGCAAAAAACGCAAACACTGCTCGTCATTCCGGCTTCTTTAATTGCGAATTGGGAGAAAGAAACGCGCACATTTGCCCCTAACTTAAACTACAAAATATTGCATGGCAAAGAAATTGATTTAAACGATGCAACCGTTGATTTGTATATTACGACTTATGGCATGGTTGGTAAAATCCCGTCCCTCAAAGAAAAAATGTTTGATTTACTTATTTTAGATGAGGCCCAAGCGATTAAAAACCCAGGCACCAAACAAACAAAAAGTATCAAGGAATTAAATGCTTATGCCCGAATCGCTATGACAGGAACCCCAATTGAAAATCGTTTATCCGATTTATGGAGTGTGTTTGATTTTTTAAATCAAGGCTTATTAGGTACGAAAAAAGAATTCGCCAATCAAATTAAAAATGGTGCCGACTATCAAGCCATTCGCCGTATGATTTCACCATTTTTACTTCGTCGTCTCAAAACAGACACGCGGATTATTTCTGACTTACCAGATAAAAACGAACAAAAAGAGTACATCACATTAACTAAAAAACAAGTCGCACTTTATAAAGGGGTCCAAAAAGAGATTGAAAAATCGCTTGAAAATAGTGAGGGTATCCAACGTAAAGGACTTGTCTTAGCGGCCATTTCAAAATTCAAACAAATTTGCAACCACCCTGATCAATATTTAGGCAATGAAACGTTTAAGCCGAATTTTAGTGGTAAATTTGAAACACTTGGCGAAATTTGCGCAACGATTCGAGACAAACATGAACAAGTCCTGATTTTCACACAATTCAAAGAAATGTGTGAACCTTTAAATGACTATTTAGCGACCATCTTTGGCCAACCCGGACTCGTCTTACACGGAAGTATCCCCACCCAAAAACGCGGCGACCTTGTAGAACAATTTAATGACCCAAAAACCTATATCCCTTATATGGTCCTCTCAATTAAAGCAGGGGGCGTAGGCTTAAACTTGACTGCTGCCAATCACGTCATTCATTTTGACCGTTGGTGGAATCCAGCTATTGAAAACCAAGCAACCGATCGTGCGTTTCGCATCGGACAACGCAAAGAGGTATTTGTCTATAAATTTGTGACAAGTGGTACGATTGAAGAAAAAATTGATGAACTACTTACCGAAAAAACACAGTTATCTAGCGACTTAATTAGTGAAACAAGCGGTGAAAATTGGCTTACCGAAATGAGTAATGCTGAGTTAAAACAACTCTTTACATTGGAGGCGACCGAACAATGAGTTACGATGGATTTCCAAGATACGTGAGCGCGGCCGAAAAACAAGCCAAAGCGAGTAAAAAACAAAAAAACTATTTAAAAAAACACCCTGACGCACAACCGCTTACGATTACGGGTTCTAAAATTGCGACTTCTTTTTGGGGCAAAGCTTGGTGTGACAACCTAAAATACTACGCCGATTATGACAATCGAATTGGTCGTGGGCGTTCTTATATTAAAAATGGCTTTGTTTTTGATCTTCAGATCACTACAGGACAAATTAAGGGGGTTGTGAATGGCAGTGGTAATAAAATTTACCAAGTAACCATCGCCATTGAGCCAATCACGGATAACCGACTGATTGAACAAATTGGTGGTCATTTTGATAGTTTAGAGGAATTGAGCCAAGGCCAATTTCCCAAAGCTTTAGCAGAAGCCTTTTTAACACGAGAAAACGGGCTTTTCCCTGATCTCAACGAAATTCAACTAGGGTGTAGCTGTCCTGATTGGGCGGTCATGTGTAAGCACGTTTCTGCTACTTTATATGCTGTTGGTGCTAAGCTCGATTTAGATCCACTTTTACTATTTGAATTGCGCGGAATTGATACGAATACTCTGATTAAAAAATCCGTCACTGAAAAAATGAATCGTCTATTAAAAAATGCCCAATCCGTCACTTCCAGTCGAATCATTGAAGAAGATTCCATTGTGGCAGAGTTTGGGTTGTAGATAGCTAGTAAGAATTACAGACTAAGAGAAAAAACGATAAGAAATCGTAAAGCTTTCGATTTCTTATCGTTTTTTTCTAACTTCAGTTTAATTACGTTTTTTCTTTTTTTATAAAAGCTAAATAAATGAATAAAAGAATTAGAAGAACCGAAACACCATCTAATACAAGAAAAAACAGCATAAATCTTCGCCAATTTATCCGACTATTCGTGCTATTTTTTTGACTACTTTCGATTAATTTGTTAATTTCAGAATGATTTGGAAAGATTCGACGGACTTCCTCAAAGACCTTTAAAGCGTCTTTATAATATCCCTGCCAATATAACTCTAATCCCTCAACATACAAGCGGTTCACTTCATTGGGTTGATTAATATTGGCACCTGATTGTTTGATGTATTCTTGAATTGTTAATGTCGGAACGACAAAGTTAAAGCCTTGAACTTCTTGATTATTTACTAAGTTCCCTCTAAAAGTTAATATTCCAATTACTTCAGATTTTTCATTCACAACCGGTCCGCCACTGTTACCATGGGTGGTAGCTGCATCAATTTGAATAATTGGAGAACCTTGATCAGATTTTTTTTCAATTGCAGAAACTGTCCCGCTTGTAATTGAAGGAACTAAAATTGAGGCTTGCTCAAGGTTATCTGAATCAGCCGCACCTGGAAAACCAAAGACCCAAATATTGTCTTGTAATTGAACCGCCTTAGAATCGCCAACTGCAATTGTAGGGAAGTTTCCGCCTTCAACTTTAATCACGGCAACATCTTTTCCTTCGCCAATTGGTGCACCGTAGCTTTTGATATCTGCTAAAAGATTTAAGCCAGAAAAGAGGACTCGAATTTCGGCACTTGCATCGACCCAAACTATATTCTCAAGTAAAACTTGACGAGAAGTTGCTTGATCTACTACATACCCATCATAATTATTACTTATATATTGAATAAATCCAGGAATCATATAAAATTCAAATGACTGATCTGCTAATTCTTGTTCAGATAGTTTCATATCAGAAACAACGTGAGCATTTGTCAGCACATAACCGTCGTGGTCAATAAAAGAACCAGATCCAGACGACATTAAAGTAACGTTATAATCAAAACTTTTCAAAAATTCAGCAACTATATCACTCCACTCTGATTCTGATTCTTGCAATTCCCAGTTTACGGAGGTAATTGAATAGATTCTAGCAACAGTTGGTTTAACAAACATCGCAATCTTTTGTGCTTGTGTCATAGAGTTCTTCTTTTTATTTGAAGTACCAAAAACTAAGAAAACGCTTACAATAATAACCACAAACAATACACCGACTCCTAACAAGTAGGCTACCCTCTTTTTTTTCATCATTCGCTCCCACCCTTCTCCTTACGAGAATTTTATCAATTTTTTGTTATTTTTTCAATTTTTTTGTATTGAATTCAATTGATTATAATAAGCATATGAATTTCTTTCGTTTTTTTAAAAATCAACTAAGGAAGCAAAGAAGTCAGATACCAACTTCTTTACTTCCTTTTAAAAATATAATTTTCCCCCTTCGATTTACCTACTCCAACGCCACTCGCACAAAGTGTTCAGCTTCCACTTCTTGCCACGCAAAGCGCTCTGATAAGACGATTTTCTGATCAAAATCACGTTTTTTCATGGCTGCTTTCGCTAAATGAGGATCTGCAATGGGTGCAGCAGCTAATAATTTTTTCGTATAAGCATGTTGTGGCTTTGCAAATAAGGCTTTGGTTGGCGCCAGTTCGACTAAGTTGCCTTGATACATCACGGCGATACGATCAGAAATATGACGAATCACCGATAAATCATGAGAGATAAACAAATATGATAAGCCGAATTCTTTTTGTAGTGACGTTAGTAGCTGCATAATTTGGGCTTGAATCGACGCATCTAAAGCGGACGTCGGTTCGTCACACAAGATAAAGGCTGGCTGGATTACCACCGCGCGTGCAATCCCGATTCGTTGTCTTTGTCCACCACTAAAATGTTGCGGCAACTTATGGATGGCTTCACCTGTAATGCCGACACGAGCTAAGATTTTTTGTGCTTTTTCTGTCGCTTGCTTCTTTGGTTCGCGAAATAAAGGCTCCATTACAAGCTCAAGCGCACTCATTTGTGGATTCAAGGCAGTATAAGGATCTTGGAAAATAATTTGCATTTGTTGTTTCATCGCTTTTTTGGCTTCTTTTGATAAATCGTTTAGCGCCTGCCCCTTAAAAAAGACTTCGCCCGCTGTTAACGTCTCTAGGCTTAAAATCATCCGACCTAAAGTTGTTTTGCCACTACCAGATTCCCCCACCAAGCCAAGCGTTTCCCCTTCACGAATCGCTAAAGTCACTTGGTTAACCGCACGAACGTCGCTACTTTGGCCTCGCCAGTTACGAGCAGAAAAAACTTTCGTTACTTCTTTTACTTCAATTAACGCTTGTTTCACGAAAGATTCCCCTCCTCTTGGCAAACCCAGATATGATGCGTCGCAGAAAATGTTTGTTTAACTAGATGATTAGCTAATGGCTCTTGGTAATCAAGCAGGCGGCCTGGACTTTCTTTTTCACCTAAACGGGCGGCTTCTAGTAATTGCTTAGTGTAAGGATGACGCGCATCATAAAAAATTTCTTCAACCGTACCTTCTTCCACGATTTGGCCCTGATACATCACTTTTACTAAATCACACATGCCTGCCACAACACCCAAATCGTGGGTCACTAAAATAACGGATAGCTTCTCACTTTGTTGTAAATTTTGAATTAAAGCCAAAATTTGGGCTTGGATCGTCACATCTAAAGCGGTCGTTGGTTCATCGGCGATTAACAATTGCGGTTGGGCTAAAAGCGCCATTGCAATCATTACCCTTTGACGCATGCCGCCTGAAAGTTCATGTGGATATTGTCGTATACGCTTTTCAGCTAAGGGGATGCCCACTTTTTTTAATTCTAAAATGGCCAACGCTTGTGCGGCTTTTTTAGAAACTTTTTGTTGCCGACGAATGACTTCCACTAAGTGATAGCCAATTGTCCGTAAAGGATTTAAAGACGTCATTGGGTCTTGAAAAATCATGGAAATTGGTAATTTTTTTGGTTTCTCTAATTTTTGACCATCAAATATAAACGAAGTAAAAGAAGCGGCCATCTGTTCGGGCAAAAGATTCATGATACTTTTCATCGTTAGACTTTTGCCACTACCAGATTCACCAACAATGCCCACTACTTGTCCTCGAGGAATCATTAAATTGATCTCTTTTATAAGTACTTGGGCTGTTTTCTTCGTTTGTAAAAGAGTCGTTAACCCTTGAATTTCTAATAAATTATCCGTCATCTCCTACACTTCCTTTTGTAAAATAGCTTTTATCAGATCGCCTAAATTATTAAAAGAATAAACCGTAAAAACCACAAATAAACCGGGTAAAAGCGCCATGTAAGGTGCTCTTTGAAGACTACTTTGGGCGTTTTGTAAAAGACTCCCCCAAGAAGCCATCGGTTGTTGAATTCCCATACCTAAAAAACTTAGCGCCGATTCTGTCATAATCGCTCCTGAAATACTGGCCGAAGCCGCAACAATTAATGTGGGCAAGACAGCTGGAAGTAGATGATTGAACAAAATTTTTCTAGGCGCTTGACCGATAAATTGAGCATATAGCACATACTCTCGTTCTTTAGCAGCTAAGGTTTCGCCACGAATTAAGCGGGCGATACTCATCCAAGAAAAACAACCAATTACAATAATAATGGTGGTTAAGCCTGGTTTTAAAAAGACACTTAAGACAATCACTAATACCAACCAAGGAATCGCCGATAGAACATCTAAAATCCGCATCAAGACGTGATCAACCCACCCACCAAAGTATCCAGAGACTAAGCCTACTACCGTGCCGATGGTGGTGGCCGTTAACATCGCCAAAATCCCCACTAGTAAAGAAACTCTTCCACCATAAACGACGCGAATAAAATAATCACGCCCGACTTCATCGGTCCCAAACCAATGCGCCAAACTAGGTGGTTGCGACATATTGCTCACGTTTGTTGCATTTGGATCAAGCAAAAGCAAAGGCGCAATGAGAGATAAAATGACTAACAAAATTAAAAAAAGGACTGAAAAGGTATAGACTGGTGAGGTGAAAATGACACTAGCAAGCTTTTTTAACGACTTCATGCTTTTTTTCCTCCTGTTCGAATTCTTGGGTCAACAAGGGAGTATAAGACATCCGATAACAAATTACCCAAAATCACTAAAGTCGCTGAAAGCAACATCACCGCCATAATGACGGGGTAATCCAAGCTTTTGGTTGCACTCATTAAATAAGGACCCACGCCTGGCCAACCAAAAATGGATTCCGTAATAATTGCCCCCGTTACTAACATGGGTAAAGCCAGTCCAATTTGCGTAACGATTGGAATCAAGACATTGCGACTCACATGGTGGAAAAAAATCTGTCCTTTTGTTGCTTGAAAAGCTTTTTGAACCGTTACATAATCTTGTGAAACTTGTTCCATCGCCGACGCTCGGATATAACGCGTTAAATCTGGGAAAAATGCAATCGTCAAAGTGACATAAGGCAAGATAAAATGAGAAAAATAATCTTTTAAATCGCCTTCTTTTCCGACCGTATGCATGCCAATAATTGAAAACCAGTTTAATTTGTAACCAAAAAAGTAAATCAAAATCATCGCAAACCAAAAAGTCGGAACGGCAATCCCGACCGATGCAATGCCATCAATCAAACGATCAAAGAATTTCCCTTTATTGGCAGCAGCAACCAAACCTAAAGTAATCGCTAAAAATAAAGCCGTTAAATAAGCAGGGAACACGAGCCGAATGGTATTTGGAATCCGAACGGCCAACTCTTGCGCGATGCTTTTTTGCGAGACAAGCGAATAACCAAAGTCCCCTTTAAAAATATTTTTTAACCAAACAAGGTACTGCACAAGAAAAGGTTCATTTAAGCCGTAGCGCGCTCTTAACAAATCAATTTGGTCTTGCGACATATTCGGTGTGGTCAGTGAATCGATTACATCATAAGGCGCAAGATGAATCAATGAAAAAACAATGAATGAGAGTACAAGCAATAAGGGGATGGCTTGTACTACTCGGACACCAATGTAACGGGCCAAAAATTTTCAACTCCTTTTTAAACTCGTCTTTTTAAAAGACATCACTCCCTTGCGAATAAATTCACGCAAGGGAGTCACGCTTTTGTTTTATTGAATCGTTAATTTTGATAAATCTTCAAAGGTATAAATCGGAATTAAACCTGCTTCTTCGATATTGCCAATTCGATTATTCACCGCTAAGATTTTTTTGTTATCAACAATCGGATAAATGCGGGCGTCTTTGGCAATTTCTTGTTGCAATTTATCGTAGATTGCTTGGCGTTTCGTTGCATCTAATTCAACCGCACCTTCCGCAAAAAGCGCATCGGTTCCCGCGTTTTCAGTTTGGAAGTAGTTCGCACGTCCATTTGAACGAAACAGGGCGCCGTATAAATCAGGGTCGTTGCCCATAATATAGCCACCTAAGAATAAGTTATACTTCGTGGATCCTGCTTTACGTAACTCAGTATAAATCGCTGTTGCGTCGCCACCTTCAAGCGAAACTTGAATCCCTGCTTGTTGCAATTGTTGTTGAATCAAAGTTGCTTGAACCGTTTGTGCTGGATCTGTTGCAGAAAAGGCAATGTTTAGTTTCAGGTCCGTCACGCCGACTTCTTGTAATAACTCTTTGGCTTTTTCGGCATTGGTTTCATACTTTTCCACTTCTTTTGTTGCAAAAGGATTGTTTGGTGGTAAAAAGGTGTACGGCGTATCATAGTATTTCTCATCTAAGTAAGCCGCTTGATTTAATTCGTCTTTATTTAAAGCAAAAAGGACCGCTTGTCGAACTTTTTCATCGGTTAACGCTTCTGATTTTGTATTTAAACCTAAATAACCCACCCGGTTTTCAGAATAAGGGTAAACGGTTATTTGGCTTTCATCTAAGTCTGCAATATCAGACGGTAACACCACTGCCGCATCCACTTCGCCTTTTTGTAACGCAACTTTTGCTGTATCCGCATTTTCAATGATTCGCAAAGTAATCGTTGGTATACTTGCTTTTCCTAAGAAATACAAATCATTGGCCTCAAAAGCTAAATACTCGCCCCGTTTGTACTCTTTTAACTTATAGGGGCCTGTCCCTACTGGATCGACAGGTAAATCATTCACCGAAAAATCTGCCACGTCTTTAAAAACGTGTTGAGGAATAATAAATGTTTCCGTCACAATATTTTGTAACGCCGCTGCACTCGCCGATGGTAAGATAAATTTTACCGTGTAGTTATCGAGTTGTTCGACGGTAATTGGTTCATCACCTACCCAAAGTTGATCGGCATTGCCATTTTCTTTTTTCACTTTTTGTTCATAGGTAAATACCACGTCTTCTGCCGTAAAATCTTCCCCATCTGACCATTTCACGTCTTCTCGTAATTTTACGGTAACGGACAAACCATCTGCTGCTGGTAAAACTTCTTTTGCTAAAACGTTTTTCTCAGTCCCATCCGTTTCAACGGTCACTAACGGAGAGTAAATAATATTATTCATCGTCAATCCCCAACGATCGCTCGTGTTAATTGGATTCGTGGAAGATGGGTCCCCACTAATGGCATAAGTGAACGCCTCTTTTTGCTCCGGTGCTGACGTTGACACACTCTCAATCGTTTGCCCGTTTCCGCCACAAGCACCTAGTAAAAGACCACCTAATACGAAGCTAAAAACCAAAATTTTCCTTTTATTTTTCACTTTTGTTTCCCCCTTATTTTAATTTTCGACCATAAAATCAGACTTTCTTAAAACTGAAATGAAAAATAATTTTTATTTTCATTTCGGTTTTTAACAGAATACCGACTGAAAATCTGCCTGTCAACGAATTACGGGAAGTATAAAAAAAATCAATAGATCAAACTTTTCCAATTTTTGCGGGGAAGACTACTTGAGATTTTGATCCACTAGCACTAAGAACACTTGAAATTAAGCGATTGGAAAAAAGTTAATCCGGCGTAAAATTAGCAAAAAAGCCTTCTGATACGTGTCACTTACATGCACGGATCAGAAGGCTTTCGCTTCATTTAAATCTAAAAGTCGCTCATAACTATTTTCGACATCTTCAATTGATTTACGAAGGTAGGCTTGGCTACCTCATCGCCTGACAAAGTGAAATCATTTCTAGCAAACCTTGAGCCGCTTCACTGCCTTTGTTTCCGGCTTTCGTTCCTGCTCGCTCGATGGCTTGTTCAATGGTTTCTGTTGTAATGACGCCAAACATTATTGGAACGCCAGATTCTAAACCAATATGAGCCACGCCTTTTGCGACTTCATTTGAAATCAATTCATAGTGAACTGAATGATATTTTGTTTGAATTCACTTGTATATTGTCTGGGCATTTGAAAACCACCTTTCTTCTTTTAGTGTATTTTACACTCTCCTAAAAGTTGTCTCA
>CAYNOA010000004.1:0-25304 GCA_964398695.1 uncultured Enterococcus sp.
ACGCTCGACCCTTATGAAGAAAAACCGCTAAAATAATAATGAAAGCAATTCGATTTTATCGCACGTTACCCAATCATGTTAACCAAAAATAACCAATAATTAGTAGGTATCTCGCTGTTTTTATAATCATGGTGAGTCAATGAATCCAGATGAAAAAGAAAGAAGCGACTGCTTTTTATGAAACTAGTATAAAAAAGCTTAAAGAATTCATAAAAGAAAAGAAATTTTATCTTCATAAATTATTCAAAAAGTTTGATTATAGTTAACGTATACCAACAACCCCGTCTTATTCAATAAGACAACCCTAACACTTTTTCATTTTTACTCCTGCCTACTGGTTTTTGCCAGTAGGTTTTTTTTTGAAAAAAATTTCTTAATTTGATTTAAAGAAGATTATGCTGTTGAAAGAATTTCTTTTCAAACAGAGCCGTCCATGTTAAACTGTACCTAGTTTTAAAAACTAGGTAATGAAGTTATCGAAATCTGATTCAGTAATTATCACAGATAAAGAAGGGATTTAATTGAAGAATTTAGAAGAAAAAATTGCGGAGTGGGGCGAGTCATTATTGCGGTTTCACTTGCCACGGTGGGATGAATTACCGGAAATTGAATTGTATATGGATCAAGTAATTACTTTAGTGGATCAATACTTATCTCCAGTCATCCATTTGGAGAAACACTCGCTATTAACTCCTTCAATGGTGAATAATTATGTGAAAAACGGCATGATTCCTGCACCCAAGAAGAAACGCTATACGAAAAAACACGTCGCTTTTTTAATTGCGATTACCTTATTAAAGCAAATTTTAACAATTAATGAAGTAAAAAATGGTATTTTATTTCAGGGGAAAGTCATTGGCATTCGAAATGCTTACAATGTCTATTGTGAAAAGCAAGAAGAAGCGATTCATCGTGTTTGCCGCCAAGCAATGGGAATGGTCGTTGAACCAAAGGAACAAGTCGTAGACATTAAACTATTAGCTGCTGAGAGTGCTGCGACGGCGTTTGCCAATAAATTATTAGCGGAAAAAATGATTCAAATTGAAACAAGTTATTTAGAAGAAGGTGTAGAAGATGAACAAAAATAAAATTGCCCTATTAGTAGACTCAGGAACCGACGTCCCTCAAGACATAATGGAGCGTTATCAAATTTACATGATTCCGCTAAAAATTATTTATAAAAACCAAACTTATACGGATAAAGTGGATATCTTTCCTGAAGAGGTTTATGCCCGGTTGCCAGAAGAAGTACCGAGCACGTCTTTGCCCGATGGTGCTGCGATTGAAAAAATCTTTACCCAAATAAAAGCAGATGGTTACGAAAAATTACTTATTGTCACCATTTCTTCTGGATTAAGTGGTACTTATAATATTTTACGTTTACTGGGAGAACAAGAAAAAGCATTAGATGTTTATGTGTTAGATACAAAAAGTATTGGCATTGGCGCGGGATTACAAGCTATCCGAGCAGCCGAATTAATTGCAAATGAAACGCCATGGGAAGCATTAATTGCGCAGCTCAAAAAAGAAATCGTACAAAATAAAGTTTTGTTTAATGTAGCGACACTTGAGTATTTACAAAAAGGTGGCCGGATTGGTTTGGTCTCTTCAATTGTAGGTACGGCTTTAAAATTAAATCCAACGATTTCTTGTAATGAAGACGGCATTTATTATACCGTAGCCAAGACGCGCGGTCGAAAAAAAAGCATTGAAAAAATGGTCGAAGTCGCTGCTGAGTTTATTGGTAATCACCAAGAGTTTCGGATAGCGGTGGCACAAGGTGATGCAATCGAAGAAGGGAAATGGTTAAAAGAAGTCGTGGAAAAACGTTTTCCAAATGCAAAAGAAATTCTATTTGGTACGATTTCCCCAGCGTTAGTTGTTCATACCGGACCCGGTTTACTTGGTTTAGGCATTCAATATATAAAATAAGTGAAAGCAGTCAAATGAAGAAATGGCTTCATTTGGCTGTTTTTTTCTTAAGAAGCATGAGAGAATCTTTCGTTTTAATGTAACATTTTTCAAAATCATGTATAATAACGATAAGCGAATGATTCAAAAACGAAAAGAAAAAGAGGGGTTTTTGTGAAGAAAATACTTGTTGTAGATGATGAAAAACCAATTTCTGATATTGTAAAATTCAATTTAACGAAAGAAGGCTATGAAGTTTTTACTGCCTATGACGGTGAAGAAGCCGTTGAAATGGTAAAAGAAGTCGAACCGGATTTAATTTTGCTTGATTTAATGTTGCCAAAAATGGATGGTTTAGAAGTTGCTCGTGAAGTTCGGAAAACTTATGATATGCCAATTATTATGGTAACAGCAAAAGATTCAGAAATTGATAAAGTTTTAGGTTTAGAATTAGGGGCCGACGATTACGTGACCAAACCTTTTTCAAATCGGGAGCTGATTGCTCGCGTAAAAGCGAATCTTCGTCGGGGGGCGTCTGCGAGTAAGGAAAACGAAACACCTGTTTCAACCGACATCGAACTGGGTGATTTGATTATTCATCCTGAAGCGTATATTGTGAGTAAAAATGGAGAAAGCATTGAATTAACCCACCGAGAATTTGAGTTATTGCATTATTTAGCAAAACATATTGGCCAAGTCATGACTAGAGAGCATTTGTTGCAAACAGTTTGGGGCTATGATTATTTTGGCGATGTGCGAACGGTCGATGTGACGGTTCGACGTCTGCGCGAAAAAATTGAAGATAGTCCGAGTCACCCGAATTATTTGGTCACAAGACGCGGTGTGGGTTACTACGTACGTAATCCGGAACAGGAGTAATAAATGAAAAACAAAGTTCGCTTTTTTCAATCAGTGAACTTTAAAATCGCCCTGACATTTATCTTGATTCTTTTTATTGCAATCGAGATTATCGGGGCGTATTTTATTCGTGGTTTAGAACGTTCAATGATTGATAATTTTAAAACAAATATGAATGCACAAGCGGAAACGCTAGCAGGAACGATGAGTACTTATTTAGGGAACCAAGAATTAGAAGTGGCTGATATTAATACGGAAATCCAACGAATCTTAGATAGTAGTGATTCTCCTGATATTTTAGAAATGCGCGTCGTTGATTCAAAAGGAATCATTCGAGCAACAACGGATCCCAATGATCGAAATGCCATTGGGAAGAAAAGTATTGACCCTTATATTGATGAGTTTACGGATAAGAATTTTGCGGCTTTCGATGAAGTAAGCGGGGAGCGAGTATTAATCAATATTCGCGTGATTCAAGGAACCGGGGATGCGGTCGTTGGTTCTCTTTATATGCGGAGTAATTTAGAACAAAAATATCAAGATATTAGTAATATCTCGTTTATTTTTATTTCGGCGACTTTGGTAGCAATCGGGATCTCAATGGTTGTTTCTCTTCTAATTGCCCGCTCGATTACCCAACCGATTGGTGAAATGCGTGAACAAGCTTTACGGATTGCACGTGGTGACTATAGTCATAAATTGGAAGTAAAAGGAAAAGACGAGCTTGGCCAGTTAGCGGAAACGTTTAACCAATTAGCTATCCAAATTGAAGAAACCCAAGATGCGATGGAATCTGAAAGAAACCGGCTAGACAGTGTATTAACGCATATGACCGATGGGGTAATTGCCACCGATCGACGTGGGAAGGTAATCATGATTAATGAAATGGCGCTTTCCTTGTTAGATGTGAAGCAAGAAAAAGCGATTGGGCAATCAATTTTGACCTTGTTAGAACTAGATGAAGACTTTACGCTAAGAAACTTATTAGAAAGTACAGAAGAAATGTTGTTAGAAAGACCGTCAAATTATCCACAACGCGGGAATTTAATTTTACGGATTGATTTTTCAATGATTCGGCGGGATTCGGGTTTTATTTCGGGGCTCGTAGCGGTTATACACGATGTAACCGAGCAAGAAAAAACGGAACAAGAGCGCCGTGACTTTGTTTCCAACGTATCACATGAATTACGAACGCCTTTAACAAGCATGCGAAGTTACATTGAAGCTTTAGAGGAAGGCGCTTGGCAAGATTCAGAGCTAGCGCCGCAATTTTTAAAAGTGACTTTAGAAGAAACGGATCGGATGATTCGGATGATTAATGATTTGTTAAATTTATCCAAGATGGATAGCGGCAATGCCCAGCTACAATTAGAATTTGTTAATTTTAATAATCTCGTTAATTTTATCTTAGATCGTTTCGATATGATAGTAACGAGCCAAGAAAAGCATTATAGAATTAAGCGAGAATTTACTAAACGTGACTTATGGGTGGAAGTCGATACCGATCGTATGATTCAGGTAATTGACAATATTATGAACAACGCAATTAAGTATTCACCAGATGGAGGCGTTGTGACGGTTCGTTTAGCTGAGACGCATAATCATATTTTATTAAGTATTACAGACCAAGGAATGGGTATTCCGAAAAAAGATTTACATAAAGTTTTTGATCGTTTTTATCGGGTGGATAAAGCTCGTGCGCGACAACAAGGTGGAACCGGTTTGGGGCTCGCAATTTCTAGAGAAGTTGTCAAATCGCACCATGGCGCGATTTGGGTTGAGAGCCGAGAGCATTATGGCTCAACTTTTTACATTAGTTTGCCATACGAACCTTATGAAGAAGAGTGGTGGGATTAATGAAAATCAAAGAAAAAGTATTGAGAATTTTACTCATACTAATGATTGGTTTGAGTTTTTATTTGACTTATTTATTGTGGGCTGGTCCAAGTAATCATGATTTATTAACTGAAAACTCGACCGAAATAGTCAAGAAAACAGAAAAAGAAAGGGACACTAAGGATATTTTTTTGCCATTGACGTTAAGGTATGAAGTGAAAGAGACGAACTATCTGACTCAAAATGAAACATTGCTAAAAAAAGTCCAACTCGCCATGAATGAGGGACGCTTTACCAAAGTAGAGGCCAAAACATTGAAAGCAGAAGAGTACCAACATGCAACAAAGATGAAACGTGGCATAGAGTTAGCTTATAGTTTTTATTTTCCTTTAAATCAATATGTCGATTTGTTCCAATTTGATTTTCCGCTTGAAAATCAAGCGGATCAAGAAATTACTTTTTTAAAAGTCCAAATTGATTTTGAGAAACGAAAAATTCGTTTTTTAAATGATGAAAAATTGATGGTGGTAGAAGCAACCATTGATAGTCCAATTTCATCATTTACCACCCTTTTAAAAGAAGTTGAAACGAACTGGATTTTAGTAGAACCAAGTTCTTTGGGCAATCATTTATTTACGAGTGTTCAAGAAATGGAATTAAAAAAATATAGTTACATTTCTTCGGTGCGACCGTACACCTTATTCCGTGATGCATTTTTTACTAATCCTTCAAATGTTCGAAGTACCAATAACGATTGGGATACGCATTTATTTGATGGGGCACAAACGCTTACGATTCAACAAAATAATAGTGAACTTCAATTTCAAGGAGTTCTCGACACCCAGCAGCCATTCAATATTTACCAAACGAGCTTTGATTTTACTCGAAAAATTAGTCCAAGCTATGGATCAACGCGAATGATTGACCAAATCCGCAATACGATTGATTACCGTATTTTTGTAGAAGGTTTCCCAATTTTTGGCTCGTTTTCAGAAGGACGTTTATTTGCTTATTTTTCAGATAACAAACAAATGAATAAAACCAGTATCACCATTGATGGCAATTTAAACTCCTTGCAAGTCCCAATTCCTTCCGAAGAACTAGTGAGCTTACCAACGAGCCATGAAGTGATTCAACAATTAGAACAAATTGGGGGAGAAATTGATCAAATTAAAATGATTTTAATTGGCTACAAATGGGAAAATATTCAAGATACTGGCGTCGTTGATTTGATTCCGCAGTGGTATTTAAAATACGGGGAAACTTGGTATACTTATGATGCACTGTATGAAAAAATAGTGATAGAAAAGGGGGAAGGAAATGGACTTTAAGAAAATCGAATGGATTTTTTTCCTCGCTTTTTTAGGACTGAACATCTTCCTTCTCAATTTATACCGAGAAGCTCGAATTGAACAAAACATTACTTACCGTACGAATGAAACCATTCCTTTGAAACAAAGGCTTGCTTCTGAAAATATTAAGTATGAGCAAGAATTTTCTGAGGAAAAGCGCGAGGGATATTATTTAAGTGGTGTTCCGACGGATTTTTATGAAGCACGGAAAGAAGCGCAAGAACAATTCAATAATCCTGATTTATTAATGAGTCGAACAACGATTGAACAAGATGTTTTGACCCATTTAATTGAAGAAACGATTACTATTCAGGATGACTCTCAAGTTGAACAATTCTTAGCGGATCTATTTCGTCAAGAGAATTTTGTTTTATTTGGTGACAGCTACCAATACTTACCACAAGAAACGAATTTGACAACGGAGTATCCAGAAATTGTTACTGGACAAGAATATGAAGGAATCCCGATTAATGACCTCTCAAGTCGCTTGGTTTTTTCATTAGAAAAATCAAATGACCGTTTTTTTCTAAAAAAGTATAGCCAAACACATATTTCAGATTTAAGTCCTTTAAGGGAAGCCATGGCCGTTATTTCTGAAAAAGATGCAATCAATCTTCTCTATATTAATAGTAAAATCCCGTCAAATTCCAAGATTTTATCTAGAGAACTTGTATATAAGATGACCATGAAAGTCAGAGGGAAAAATATCTATGTTCCGACTTGGTTTGTTGCGATTGAAACCAATGATGGGAAAATTCGCGTTGAACAAGTAAATGGTTTTACGAGTCGAATTGTGACCAATTCAATTGTTCAAACAGTGGAAAATAAATAAAAAGTACGTATAATAAGAAACAGTGGTTTAAAAGAGAGAGGATTTTTAACTGTGAATGATTCAAATGGATTTCAAATTAGTATTTTAGCCAGTGGTAGCTCTGGAAATTGCTTATTTCTCGAGAGTTCTAAAAAGAAAATCTTAGTGGATGCTGGCTTAAGTGGTAAGAAAATCGTTTCATTATTAAATGATATTGGTCGAATGCCAGAAGAGCTCGACGCTATTTTAGTGACGCATGAACACCGTGATCATATTCATGGCGTAGGAGTATTAGCAAGAAAGTACGGACTAGACATCTATGCTAACGAAAAAACTTGGCAGGCGATGGACCCGTTAATTGGTAAGGTGCCCTTGGAGCAAAAACATCACTTTGAGATGGGGAAGGTTTTAACTTTAGGAGATATTGATATTGAGAGCTTTGGTGTTTCGCATGACGCGGCAGCTCCGCAATTTTACCGCTTTTATCGAAATGGGAAATCATTCGTTATTTTGACCGATACCGGGTATTGTAGTGATGTTTTGCGTGGCAAAATCACGGGAGCCGATGCTTATTTAATTGAAAGCAATCATGATTTAGAAATGCTACGAATGGGGACGTATCCCTGGAATTTAAAACAAAGAATTTTAGGTGATAAGGGGCATTTGTCGAATGAGGATGGTGCTTTTGTAATGGCCGATGTATTAACCGATGCAACCAAACGCATTTATTTAGGTCACTTGAGCCGTGAGAATAACTTAAAAGAGTTGGCCCATTTAACCATGATTCATACATTAAAAGAACAAGATTTAGCAGTCGGTCATGCTTTTGAAGTTTTTGATACCGATCCAGAAGAAGCGACAGACTTATTTTTAGTCTAACTTAAAAAGAAAATAACCGAAAAAACAGTGTGTCAGCAGTCGCTTTTTTTGTCGAAGAAGTTACTGTTGGCACACTGTTTGTTGGTAAATAAGGGACCATGACTTATGCGTGCCACAGTCGATTTTTCCACGAGTATTTTAGAATAATCGAGGGGTAGGAGAAAGTTTACTCCTCAATATTTAAACGTTGTAAAAGTTTTATTTTTGCCAGATGCGTATTTTCACGGTCATATTGGGTGAAGAAATCCCCTTGTAAGCCCGGTAAATGTTGATATTGAATTCCTTTTAAAATAGTTCTTGTGACATCTGTTGAAGGAAGGTCCAAGTATTCTAACAAATTTGTTGCCGGTCGAATCAAACCTGCGTCGGCTTCTCTTTTGAGGATACCGTGGATGATGAAAGATTTTTCCATTCGTCTTTTTATGCTCCGTGCTTGTCGGTCACTTTCGATTGAAAAAGTATTATCTAGAGCTAGAATAGTTTGGTATTTTGTTTCTTCCATTTTACTAACGTGAGCTGGATTTAACCAAATTGTTTCTTTATCATTCATACTGCCTAAAGGGACCAAGCTAAAATTTTGAGTAGCAATTGGAACAATTGAAGTACTTTTAGCAAAAATAGAACGAATGGTTCGGATATAAACATTAAAATCTAAATATTGATAGGACCAAAGGACATTTCGAATAATTTCAAGTGAAGAACGTTCCACATAAAGTGCGTAATCTTTATACAAAACGAACGTTTTTTTGTAAATAGCTTTTTTAATCGGAATTAAGGCATAAATTTCTTCGAAAAAATCAGGAACAATAGCGGGCTCAAAAAAATGTGTTACTTTATGTATATTTTCTTGATTGAAACAACTTTCTTCTAACAAGTAAAATAAAGAGTTCAAGGCAATTTTGTATCCAAGATACTCCTTCGTAAGAGGAACTGAATTGTTATGTAATTGTAAATTTAATAACTTCATAAGATCTCCTTTTATTTCAACAGATATATTAAATAACATTATACAATGTTATTTAATTATTTGCTAGCGCTTTCAAAATAAAATATCTTTTTCATTCTAATTCAAAAAAAGCATTAAATTGATTGACCTTGACGTAAGGTAAAGGTGTACACTGAAATCAGTAAGGAGGGGCAAATGGATTATACGATTAAACAAGTAGCAGCAATGTCGGGGGTTAGTAGTCGAACATTACGTTTTTATCATGAAGAAAAATTACTAAAACCTAAAAAAATGAATGAGGCTGGTTATCGCATTTATGGGGAAGAGGAGTTGGCCCGCTTACAGCAAATTTTGCTCTATAAGGAATTAGGATTGAAATTAGTTGAAATTAAGCAAATATTAGATGAGCCGAATTTTGACTTTGAGCAAGCGTTAATAGCACACAAAAAAGCCTTAGAAGCAAAAAAAGCCGCTTTTGAACAGATGATAAAAACGGTCGAATTAACACTATTGGCTTATCAAGGAGGAGAAAAAATGGTCGGAAAAGAGCAATTTATTGGTTTGAAAAAAGAGTTAGTCGCTAAAAATGAAAAAGAATATGGCGTAGAAAGTCGCGAGAAATACGGGAATGAAGCCGTTGATTTAGCCAATCAAAAATTACTCGATTTAACACAAGAAGAAATGAAAGAACTAGAAAAAGTAGAAAACTTGTTATTTGAACAGTTAGCTAGCGCCTTGCAACAAAGCGTAGTAACCGAAGAATTACAAGCAACTATTTTTGACTTACATAAAAAATGGTTAGAATTTTATTGGCCTAAATATCAAAAGCAAGCACATTTTGGTTTGGCTCAAATGTATTTAGCCGATGAGCGATTTACTGCCTACTATGACGAGAAAAGTGGCTTAGGCGCAACGGCAATTCTTTGCCAAAGCATTCAAAAGTTTACTCAAAAAAAATGAATTTTGCTATAAATTAAAAAAACAATAAAACTTCGGTATTAAAAAAAAAGGGTGTGCTAGAAGTGTTCCGCTCTAAGAAATAAGAAAGAACGAAAATGGCGCTTTAAATTTCCCTTGTTCTTGCTTATTTTTCAAAACGGCGACTTCTGACACACCGTTTGTTCGTAAAAAAGAGGCTGTGACGTGTGTCACAGCCTCTTTGATTTTAATTATTAAGCAAATAAAGTATCAAGTGATGTATAAGGTAATCCAAGGTCGGTCGCAATTCCTTCATTGACGATAAAACCTTTATAAGTATTTACACCGTGGTATAAAGCGGTATTGGCTTTAAGTGCTTCTTCAATTGAGTTAGAATTGGCAACCAAACGGACATACTCTAAGGTCGTATTACTTAAAGCATAGGTAGCAGTTTGCGCAACGCCACCAGGCATGTTTGCTACGGCGTAATGAATGACCCCTTCTTCGATATAAGTCGGATGATCGTGGGTGGTAGCAGAAGAACTCGTTTCAAAGATACCTCCTTGATCGATAGCGATATCAACAATGACCGATTTTTTCGGCATTTTTTTGACCATTTCTCTAGTAACTAAAGTCGGTGCTTTTCGACCGGGTAATAGGACGGCGCCAATGACTAAATCTGCGTTTTCTAATTGTTTTTCAATATTAAATGAATTCGAAAGCAAGGTTTGAATGCGTCCATTAAATTGGACATCAAGCTCTTTTAAGCGGGCAAGATTGACGTCAAGAATCGTGACATTAGCACCAAAACCATAGGCAATTTGTGCCGCATTTGTACCAGAGACGCCACCACCAATCACGACAACGTTTCCTTTACGTACACCAGGGACGCCGGCCAGTAAAATTCCTTTTCCTTCATTTCGACCTTCTAAAAACTGTGCCCCGATTTGAACAGCCATTCTACCAGCGATTTCACTCATCGGTGCAAGTAAGGGCAGGGCCCCGTTTGCTAATTGGACATTTTCATAAGCAATGGCGGTTACTTTTGCTTTTGTTAAAGCTTGGGCAACCGGTTTATTTGCGGCTAAATGTAAATAAGTGAATAAAATTAACCCTTCACGGAAAAAATGATATTCTTCTTCCAATGGTTCTTTGACTTTCATGACAAGTTCTTGTGCCCAAACATCTGCTGCCTTTTCTTTGATAATGGCTCCAACGGCAAGATAAGCTTCATCGCTAATTGCAGAGCCTTCACCAGCAAGTGTTTCGACATAGACTTCATGCCCAGCTTGAACCAGTTCATAAACACTAGCAGGGGGTAAAGCGACACGTTTTTCATTATTTTTAATTTCTTTGACAATTCCAATTTTCATTGTTCTAATCACTCCAATTTTTCGGATACACTTAATTATAAATTAAAAAGGCTAGAATCACAATCGCTGCATGAAAATTATGAAAATTTTTCACAATAAATTAATAAAGTTTCAAGATAATTATATCTTGAAACTTTATGATTTATTCTGCCAAAGTCTCTAATTCTAAGCTGCGCTCTTCCCATTCTTCGTAAAGCGTCTCTTGTTGGTTGCTTTTGTTATTGATTAATGTCTGAAGTTCAATTAAAGCCAGGTGATTATTCAAATTATCTGGTTGGGTCATTTGTAATTCTAATTGATGTATTTCCTCATCAATTTTTTCAAGCTCTTCTTCTAATTGAGCAACTTTTCTTTGCAATTGACGAAAGACTTTTTGCTGTTCTTTGGTTTGTTGGAAATTTTGCTTCCCAATCGAAACATTTTTTTCTTTGACCTGCTCTGGTTCTAATAAGGCTTGTAATTCGGCCTCTTCTTGTTTTTTCTTTATATAGTAATCGTAGTCACCTAGATAAAGTGTACTTTTTTCAGGTGAAAGTTCAATAACTTTGGTGGCAATTCGATTGATAAAATAACGGTCATGGGAAACGAATAAAAGCGTTCCTTCAAAATCAATTAATGCGTTTTCTAAAACTTCTTTACTATCAATATCTAAATGGTTCGTTGGTTCATCTAAAATCAAGAAATTTTCATGATTCATCGCTAGTTTGGCAAGGGCGATGCGCGCTTTTTCGCCACCACTTAAAAGACCAATTGTTTTTTCGACGTCTGCGCCAGAAAACAAGAAACTTCCTAAAACCGAGCGAATTTCAACTTCGGGTGTGGTCGGGTGCTCGTCCCAAAGTTCTTTTAAAATCGTTTTTTGAGGGTGCAAATTTTGTTGTCCTTGATCGTAGTACCCCAGGGAAACATTCGTTCCATAGTGAGGAGAGCCATGAATAAATGGAATTTCTTTTAAAATCGATTTTAGAAGCGTCGATTTTCCAATCCCATTGGGGCCAACTAAGGCAATGGCATCTTTTCGTCGAATATCTAATTCGATATTTCTAGCTAATACTTGGTGATCATAGCCAATTTCGCCATTTTCTAGTTGTAAAACGACGTTACCAGAAGGTTTATCGATTTCAAAAAGAATGTTAGCTGATTTTTCTGAACCTTGCGGGCGATCGATTCGCTCTATTTTTTCGAGTTGTTTTCTGCGGCTTTGGGCCCGTTTGGTTGTTGAAGCCCGGACTAAGTTTCGAGCGACGAAATCTTCAAGTTTATTGATCTCTCCTTGTTGTTTTTCGTAGGATTTCCAATCTTGTGCCAATTGTTCTTCTTTTAAAACGAGATAGCGACTGTAATTTCCTTTATAATGAGTCATTTTATGGCGAGAAATTTCATAAATTTCTGTGACAATTTTATCTAAGAAGTAACGGTCATGAGAGACAATTAACAATGCCCCAGGGTAGTTTTGTAAATAACCTTCTAACCAAGCTAAAGTTTGAATATCTAGGTGATTGGTCGGCTCATCGAGAATTAATAACTCAGGTTTTTGTAGCAACATTTTAGCAAGGGCGAGTCGCGTGCGCTGGCCACCAGATAAATCTTGGATTTTTTGTTGGTAAAAAGTCGCATCAAATTGAAAACCATGAAGAATCGAGCGAATGTCATTTTCATAGCTATAACCATTATTTTCTGCAAACGTATGTTGGAGTTGATCATATTCTTTTAAAACTCGTTGCCCTTCAACTGTTTCTAGCTCTTGAGTACTAATATACGTTTCTAACTCCCGTAAGCGTTGTTCCATTTGACGGACTTGAGTAAAAGCTGCTAGCATTTCATTCCAAACGGTTGTATTTGAACTTAAGCCACTATTTTGCGCTAAATAACCAATTGTTAAATTTTTCATTTTGGTTAGTGTGCCTTTATCGGGACTTTCAATTCCCGCGATGATTTTTAAAAGCGTTGATTTGCCGACGCCATTTCGTCCGACTAAACCAATTCGGTTTTGTGATTGAATTTCTAATTGCATGTTTTCAAAAAGAACTTCCGCGCCAAACAAGCGAGCGACTTGGTTTATTTGTAGTAAAATCATATAAATCCTCATTTCTATTTCATCTAACAAACTAGGTGTTTGTTTCAGTTTACCATAGATTATAAGCTTGGGCGATACACCAAAAAAAATCAATTTAACAAAAAATCACAAATTGTGAGCAAGTGAATTGCTTTTATGAACTAAAATTTGCTATGATAGGTTTCGTAATAGTGAAGTTTTCACAAATGGAGGTACTGAAATTGAAAGACAATCAAATTCCAAAGGCAACAGCGAAACGTTTGCCTTTATATTATCGTTACTTAAGATTATTAAATGATGCAGGTAAGAAGAAAGTTTCTTCGACAGAGCTTAGTGAAGCCGTCCAAGTTGATAGCGCAACGATTCGTCGTGATTTTTCTTATTTTGGTGAATTAGGCAAACGTGGTTATGGTTATGATGTCAAAGACTTAATGAACTTTTTTGCCAAAACGTTAAATGATGATCAAATGACGAATGTGGCTTTAGTTGGGGTTGGTAATTTAGGGAGCGCCTTACTAAAATATAAATTCCATCAAAGTAATAGTATCCGCGTAAGTGCGGCCTTTGATGTCAATCCGGAAATTGTTGGTCGGATTGTTGATGGCATCCCTGTTTATCCGATGGCAGATATGAAAGAACAAATTTCGATTCAACAAATTGATATCGCCATTTTGACGGTACCAGCAGAACGTTCACAAGACGTGGTGAATGACTTGGTTGAATCTGGGATTAAAGGAATTTTAAACTTTACGCCGGCACGCATTACCGCACCTGTAGACGTCTTAGTGCAAAACGTTGATTTAACAACGGAATTACAAACATTGATTTACTTCTTGCATTCGGGTGGCGTCATTCCAGAGGAAGATTAAGTAGCTGGCATTGCGAGCTAGGTCTTGAATCAAGAAAAGTACCGAACGATTATGGAGTAGATTCTCTATCGTTCGGCTATTTTTATCTTAGATGGATTTTTTGGTTTCTTCTGACTGATCGATTTCAAATAGCGTCGAATAATCCGCGACCTCTTCCATTTGTTGGTAGTTGGTCACTAGCGTTTCTAAACGTTTAAAATCAATAAAACGAGCTTGGCGATGGACTTCTTTTCCTTGATAAAAGACTAAGATGGCCGGAGCGGTCATGACTTGAAAAGTTCCGGCAACTTCTGGTGCTTCAATAATATCTAAAGCAAACATAGGTAAGTTTTTATTTTGAAAAAGTTGTTCGACTCGTGGTTTTACTGCATGGCAAACGGAACAATTTGGGGCGGAAATATAAACGAGATTTAATGGTTTTTTTTCGATTTGACTGAGTGTTTCTTTAAAAGATAGTTGTTGCATTTTCCTCACTCCTTATTCTTTACTTTAAGCAAGAGAAAAGAACTTGTCAAATTTTGCGTATTCTAATTTAGCCGTAAAAAAATTCATATAAAAATCACAAACGCTTGTTATAATCTAGATTGAAAAAAAGAATTTAATTGTAGTTTGACTAAAGGTTTAGTACAATAGAGTCAAGAATAAAGAGTTTTTTTAAGAAAGAGGTGTCACTTTATGGGAGTAAATGATGAAACGGTTCGTTTTGACTTTGACGATAACCGTAAGCAAGAAATTAGTGAGACATTAGCCATTGTCTACCGCGCCTTAGAAGAAAAAGGCTATAACCCAATTAACCAAATTGTCGGTTATTTATTATCTGGCGACCCTGCCTATATCCCTCGTTATCGTGAAGCACGAAATTTAATTCGTCGTCATGAACGTGACGAAATATTAGAAATCTTAATTCGTTATTACTTGAAAGACCACGGAGTTCATTTATCATGAGAATAATGGGTCTGGATGTTGGTTCAAAAACCGTCGGCGTTGCTGTCAGTGATTTAATGGGGTGGACCGCACAAGGAATTGAAATTATTCGAATTAATGAAGCACGAGGAGAATTTGGATTTAAACGGGTAAAAGAGTTAATGGATGAATACGAAGTGACTAAGGTTTGTATTGGCCTGCCTAAAAATATGAATAATTCAATTGGTCCCAGAGCGCAGGCATCAATCGCTTATGGCGAAAAATTAGAAGAATTGTATCAAATCCCTGTTGTTTATCAAGATGAACGCTTGACTACTGTTCAAGCGGAACGGATGTTGATTGAACAAGGTAATGTGTCACGTGATAAGCGTAAAAAAGTCATTGACAAAGTGGCGGCGGTCATGATTTTACAGAACTATCTCGATAGTGTTGGAAAATAATTATTATAAATAAATTATCTAAAAGAAAAGAGGAAAAATAATGACAGAACATACACACGATCATCATGACCACGAAGGACATGAACATATTACTTTAATTGACGACCAAGGAAACGAAACCTTATACGAAATTTTATTAACAATCGATGGTCAAGAAGAATTTGGGCGCAATTACGTCTTGCTTTATCCTGCTGGTATCCCAGAAGATGAAGAAGTCGAATTACAAGCTTACGCTTACATCGAAAATGAAGATGGTTCTGAAGGAAGCTTAGAACAAATCGAAACGGATAAAGAATGGGACATGATTGAAGAAGTTTTTAACACCTTCATGAGTGAAGAAGAAGAAGAGTAATGTAAAAAGGGATAAACCTTGATTTAATAAGGTTTATCCTTTTTTTATTTTTATTTGAACGTGCTTTTGAGCGTAGCGTACTAAAAACGGAACTGCAAAACGAGTTTGTCAATTAATTTGGGCTAACGCCTAAAGAAATACGACCAAAACGACTAATTCGAGTCATTTTCCATGCTGGGGACCAGACCACTTTTACATGAACTGTTTTTATTTCAGGTAGTTCAACTAAGACTTCTTCGATTTCGCCGGGGATAGATTCAATGCATTCACAGCCCATGCCTGTAAAAGTAATCACGACTTCGCAATTACCATTTTCTTCTAAATTGACTTCGTAGACTAAACCTAAATTAATAATATCTAAACCAATCTCAGGATCGTAAATCATCGAGAGTTTTTCAATAATTGCGTCGTCTATGTTTAATGCAAGAGCATTCATTTTTATATTGTTATCCATTTGATCGAGTCCTTTCTATCATAACATTGGATTGGTTCTCATTTTTCCATAAATTTACTTTTTTTTCAAGGTGTTTTTAATGAAAATTTCATTTGATTACTAGAAATTTATCATTTTTATGTTAGAATAGCGTTACTAGTTTTAATATTTAGAAAATTTCTGACTTTTAAAATTTGAAGGAGTGAAAAAAATGACAAATAATCAATCAAAAAAAGACATTCGGATTCGCAGTAATGTCTATGATAGTATGGTTAAGTCACCAAACCGTGCCATGTTACGGGCAACGGGAATGGGGGATGAGGAATTTAAAAAACCAATTGTTGGGGTAATTAGTACATGGGCAGAAAATACGCCATGTAACATTCACTTACATGATTTAGGTAAACTTGCCAAAGAAGGAGTGATTACGGCCGGTGGTTGGCCAGTTCAATTTGGGACGATTACCGTTGCCGATGGGATTGCAATGGGCACACCAGGGATGCGTTATTCGTTGCCTTCACGCGATATTATCGCAGACTCGGTTGAAACAGCCATTGGCGGGCATAACTGTGATGCTTTTGTGGCGATTGGTGGTTGTGATAAAAACATGCCCGGTTGTATGATTGCGATTGCCAACTCAGAGATCCCTTCGATTTTTGTGTATGGTGGCACCATTGCTCCTGGAAAATTAGATGGCAAAGACATTGACTTAGTTTCGGTTTTTGAAGCGATTGGGAAATGGAACCATCATGATATAACGGCTGAAGAAGTTCGTCGCATTGAATGCAATGCGTGTCCCGGACCGGGTGGTTGTGGCGGGATGTATACAGCTAATACGATGGCTTCGGCAATTGAAGCGATGGGGATGAGTTTACCAGGCTCTTCTTCAAACCCAGCGACCACTCAAGATAAATTAGATGATGTAAAAGCAGCCGGTGAGGCGGTCTTGAATTTATTAGAAAAAGGCATTTATCCAAAAGACATTATGACACGTAACGCTTTTGAAAATGCGATTACCGTCGTGATGGCTTTAGGTGGTTCAACGAATGCGATTTTACACTTAATGGCGATGGCCCATGCGGCAAACGTTGAATTGACTTTAGCTGATTTCAATGCTTTTCAGGAAAAAGTGCCCCACTTAGCGGACTTAAAACCAAGTGGTCAATACGTTTTCCAAGATTTGTATGAAGTAGGTGGCGTGTCAGCGGTAATGAAATATTTGCTTGAAAAAGGCTATTTACATGGCGATTGTTTAACTGTTACTGGTAAAACGCTTGCGGAAAACTTAGCAGACGTTCCTTCTTTAACGCCTGGACAAAAAGTCATTATGCCACTAGAAAATCCCAAACGAGCAGATGGTCCATTGATTGTTTTACATGGAAATTTAGCCCCAGATGGTGCAGTAGCAAAAGTTTCCGGGGTGAAAGTTCGTCGTCATGAAGGACCGGCAAAAGTCTTTAATACGGAAGAAGAAGCAATTCAAGCCGTTTTAGCCGATGAGATTGTTGATGGTGATGTCGTTGTGGTGCGCTATGTAGGACCAAAAGGTGGGCCTGGAATGCCAGAAATGTTATCACTATCAAGTATGATTGTTGGAAAAGGCCAAGGTGAAACAGTGGCTTTAATTACCGATGGGCGTTTTTCTGGGGGAACTTATGGCTTAGTGGTTGGTCATATTGCGCCAGAAGCTCAAGAAGGCGGCCCTATTGCATTGCTACAAACCGGTGATATCGTCGTGGTTGATCAAGATACAAAAGAGCTAACGATGAAAGTAAGTGAAGCAGAGTTAGCCAAACGTCAAGCCAAATTAGTAATTCCATCGTTACACTCAAGAGGGGTGCTTGGCAAATATGCCCATATTGTGTCTAGTTCTTCTAAAGGTGCCATCACTGATTTTTGGAAAAAAGGCGAATAAATCGGTTAAGATTAAAAAAAAAGAAAACAAGGTGATTTTGTAGTTGACAATGAGAAAATTCTCATGTAAAGTACAAGACAACTTAAATATTCATCCGTTGCAAAGAAGAGTAATTTTTTCATGCTTTTTAGAGAGGTTCCGCTTGGTGAAAGGAACTAAGTCAGAGAAAATGAAGATGGTCTTGAAGGATAAATCGTCGATAAGTAGGCGATTTCGATGCGTTCAATCGTTAACTTGAACACCTATTTTTATCAAAGTAGGGTGAGGGAAGTTTTTACTTCTAAAAAAAGGTGGTAACACGATCAATCGTCCTTTTGCTAGTTTCGGCTAGCGAAAGGGCTTTTTTTATTGATTGAGAAAGTCTTTCAAAAACTTATATTTGGCAAGGCTGAATCGTTTAAGAAAAAACAAATAAAGGGGAATATAAGGATGAAAAAATGGAACAAATTAATTCGTTTTGGTTTATTAGGAGTGGCGGTTTTCGGGTTAGCGGCTTGTGGTAAAGGTGCAACTTCTGAAACGGGAGCGTCAGCAAGCGATAAAAAAGAATTAGAAGTAATTAAAATTGGGGCAACTTCAACTCCACATGCTGAAATTTTAGAACAAGTAAAAGAAGATTTAAAAGAACAAGGATATGAGTTAGATATTACTGTTTTCGATGATTATGTTTTACCAAATTTAGCCGTCCAAGATGGTAGCTTGGATGCAAACTTTTTCCAACATCAACCTTATTTAGATAAATTTAATGAAGAAAATAACACTGACTTAGTCTCTGTGGCTAAAATTCACTTTGAACCACTAGGTATTTATCCTGGAAAAACAAAAAAATTAGCAGACATTGCTGAGGGAGCCCAAATTTCAATTCCCAATGATTCAACCAACGGCGGCCGGGCCTTATTGTTGTTAGAAGCAGCCGGCTTAATTGAGTTAAAAGAAGGTGCAGGAATTAGCGCAACGGTTAATGACATTACAAAAAATGACCATAAGATTGAAATTGTTGAATTAGAAGCAGCTCAATTACCACGTTCAGTCGGTGACGTTGATTTTGCAGTTATTAACGCAAACTATGCCTTAGAAGGTGGCTTTAATGTTGAAAAAGACGCGTTGCAAGCAGAAGATAAAAATTCTGATGCAGCAGAAACTTTTGGCAATGTGATTGCGGTTAAAAGTGGCAATGAAAATGAAGCCAAAATTCAAGCTTTAGTGAAGGCTTTAAAAACTGAAAAAATCAGCCAATTTATTAACGAAAAATATGAAGGTTCTGTCATTCCACTATTCTAATTTTACCAAAAAACAACCATGAGTCTGCCTCATGGTTGTTTTTTGATATAAGTTGCGATTGGTTTTTGGTAATGGCTAGTCTCAATCGTGCGCCCGTTTAATACCTGTGCAAATAAATAGCCAATTAGAGGACCAATGGTTAGACCCGAAGAACCTAAACCGCTTGCTACCAAAAGCGTGGGTTCGTTTGGCACGCTGCCAAAAAAAGGCGAAAAATCAGAAGTGTAGGCGCGCGTGCCTACACGGTATTGATTAGATGCTTGTTCGAACGATTGCACGTAAGTAGGATCTAAGAAGGTCTGACAAGCTTGCCAAAGTTGGTGATAGGCTTCTTGTGTCGGTGTTAAATCCCATTGTGCCTCGTTTTCATGCGTAGCTCCAAGCAAAATCTTCCCATTTTGAAAAGGAATGAGATCTGCTTCGCCATCGAGCATAACGACCGGCCACTCCCCGCTTTGAAAATGATTGGTTTGAAAGGCTAGCAATTGCCCCTTTTGTGGCCGAAGATCGACTATGTAATCAAGTGGGGCTAAGATTTTTTGTAAGCTCGGCCCGGCGGTAATAACGATAAAATCAAATGTTTGCTTTGTATTGGTTGTTTCCACCAACCAATAATTGCTCATTTTATGAAGTTGGGCTTTTTCAGGTATATAGTGCACACCTTTACTTTGCGCAAGTCCGGTCATTTTTTGCAAATAGGCTTGACCATCCAAACGCGCGCCCCCTTGAATAAATAAACTGGCTTGTGGCTTTAACAAAGGCATGGCTTGTTGGGTCTTTGTCTTGGTGAAAAGTTGGATTGTTCCTAGCTCTGGAGCTTGGCTCTTTCTTTCTTCGGCTAATTGTAATAAGGCTTCAAGTTCACTTTCTTTTCGTAAGATTAAAGTTCCAGTTTGCGCATAAATCTCAGACGATAAGGCGAAATCTTGCACGAGTTTCGGGAAAAATGCTGCCCCATCTTTGGCTAGTTGGTACCACTTTTTATTCCGCCGTTTTGAAACCCAAGGCGAGATAATTCCCGCACTGGCGCCGGTTGCTTGTCCAATCCCTTCATCATATAAGGTTACTTGAAATTGCTTAAGGTCGAGATAATTAGCGAGGGTGCTTCCGATGATTCCTCCACCAATAATTGCGATTTTGTTCATTTAAAAATCACCTGCTATTTTTTGGGCTTTTTTAGTATTGGCAAAATGAAGTTTGGCGTAATTGCCTAACAGGTCTATGCCCCCTTTTTTTATCATTCGAGCAGCAACTTGATCTGATTTAGCCCCTGCACCAGAAGGCAGGACAAACCCCAACTCTTCGCTGCCTTTTTGTAAGCTATCGAGAAATTGGGCGCGACATAAAATGGAAGCGGCCGCGACAGCTAAATGGTATTGCTCGGCTTTAGTGATAAAGAGTAAGTGATTTGTGACGGGATTTTTTTCACTGTTTAAATATTTTCGGTAATTGGCTTCGGGCGTAAATTGATCAATCAAAATATAATCAGGTGTTTCGGGTGCGATTGCTTTTAGTAACAGGTCAATGGCTTGGTTATGCAAAGCGACTTTCATATGGACAGCGTTATAACGTGGTTGAATCTCATTGTATTTTTTAGGGGGGACTTCTAAAAGTTTGTATGCGACCAATTTTTTGATTTTTGGTGCCATTTTTTGAATTTCGACATCGGTGAGCATTTTTGAATCTTTAACACCTAAATCTTTTAATAAGGGCAATTGCTCGCTTGAAGCATAAACAGCGCAAACAATTAAAGGACCGAAATAACTCCCGTTGCCAACTTCATCGCTACCAATCAAGCTTCTTTGGGCGATATTTGCTGGTAGACTCTTTGTTTTCGTTGTTAGAGGCTTCATTTTTGTTGCAGGCTCTGTAGCTGAAGTGACATTAACTTTCCCCCAACGGCGGGCTTCTTGTTGCGCATTTAAACCTTGAAACATGACTTTTCCCGAAGTATAAATGGTAATGGTTGTCTGGTTTTTCTTGGCCACGAAATCGGTATAAGGAATATTTGTATCAATTTTTTCTTTTTGATAATATTTTTTCATTTCATTTATTTCTGATTTTGATAATTTTAAAACCACTGGGGGCATCGCTCTACCTCTTTTACTCTTTTTTCTTAGTTTACCATAGAAAAGATAAAAGATTTATGAAAGAATCAGTGAAACTTCATAGCAAAATAAACAATTATCTTTTATAATGTCTTAGAGAGTTTTTTTATTTTTAGGAGGAGAGCAAGAGTGGCAAAAGCAAAAACGCGGTATAAAGCGGTCATTGCGAATCAATCGTATACAATTATTGGTCATGAGTCAGCAGAACATATGAAGAAAGTAACACACTTAGTCAATGCGCAACTTCAAGAAATTTGTCAATTAGCTCCTCAGACATCCACGCAAGAGGCAGCAATTTTATTAGCCATTAATGCCGTATCTGATCAATTAATCAAACAAAAAGAATTGTTAAGTTTAAAAGTCGAAGTTAGCGAGTTAAAGCAATTAGAAATGAAAGCTTTGGAATTAGAAAACCGCTTAAAAAGAATTCAAGCACTGGAAAAAGAAGCAAAGGCCGCTTTAGAAAAATCTGGTCGAACGGATATTGAAATTACCAATCATTTGGAAGCGCAACAAATTTTAAATGAAGAACGAAAAAAAACGATTCAAAAGAAAGCCGCGAAACATTCGTAAATAGTGGAGGTCCTTATGTTAGGGATATTTTTTTTATTAATTTTATTAGGCGCTTTTTATAGTGGTAGCCGACGAGGCATTCCTTTACAGCTTGTTTATTTAGGAGGATTTTTTCTCTCTTTTTTGTTTGCTCAAAAAATGTTTGTTTCTTGGGGGCAAAAGATTGAGTTAATTGTTCCCTACTTATCGGTTGCACCAGATACAAAAATGGTCTTTTTTACGCAACAAGAATCGTTTGATTTAGATCAACCCTATTATGCAGCAATTGCTTTTTTATTCTTTTTATTTGTGGGGTATTTATTGACGAAGTTGGTTGGTTTATTTGCGAGTTCCTTGAGATTTGTTGCAATCCTTCCCCAATTTGATTGGCTAATTGCAGGGCTTTTAAACCTATTTATTGCCTATCTTTGGTTCTTTTTATGCTTAAGACTGTTAACTTTACTGCCAGTTGAGATGGTTCAAGATCTTTTTTCATCGCATCAATGGTTACGCAATATTGTGGAAAAGACACCTTTTTTCTCAAATTATATTCAACAACTATGGATTGCTAATTTAATGCATTAATCATCAAATGAGAGTAAGGCTGATAGGTGTTATTCTTACTCTGTTTTGTTTAAAAAAGGTGGTATAAAATGAATTCTCGTATTTTAAAAACGCTCGAATTTGAGCAAGTCAAACAAAAGTTATCGCCGTACTTAGTGACTGCTCAAGGAAAAGAGCTGTTAGAACGATTAGTACCCGTTTCAGACGAAGCACTCATTGAAACGTGGTTAGCCGAAACAAAAGACGCACTAAAAGTCCAACGATTACGTGGCGGCATTCCAATTCCCAAAATTGAAAATATTCAGCCGCACATGAAGCGAATTGAAATTGGTGCAGATTTAAATGGGTATGAATTGGCCCAAGTGACTCGAGTCTTGACAACAACGGCGGAGGTCCGCCGCTTTATTGAAGATTTAAAAGAGGCGGAAATGACGTTTGAACGCCTCTATCATTGGGAAAAACAACTGACTCACTTACCGGAACTAACGCGCACACTAAAAATATCAATTGAAGAAGATGGTCGAGTAACAGATGATGCGTCGGATTTATTACGCCAAATTCGTCAACAAATTCGCCGGAGTGAGCAAAGTGTTCGCGAAACGCTCGATGGATTGATTCGCGGCAACAATGCCCGCTACCTAAGCGATGCCATCATCACCATGCGTAATGAGCGTTATGTGATTCCAGTGAAACAAGAATACCGTAGTATTTTTGGTGGGGTGGTTCATGACCAAAGCGCCTCTGGTCAAACCTTGTTTGTGGAACCTAAGCAAATTGTGGAACTAAATAATCGTTTACGTCAGCAACAAATTGCTGAGAAAAATGAAGTGGCGCGGATTTTAGCGGAATTATCTGCTTTATTAGTTCCTTATCGTAAAGAAATTATCCACAATGCCTATGTGATTGGGCAATTTGACTTTATGAACAGTAAAGCGCGTTTTGCCAAGGAACAAAAGGCGATTGTACCAAAAATCAGTACTGAAAATGAAGTGATTTTTAAGCAAGCCCGTCACCCCTTAATTCCAATTGAGAAAGTCGTTGCTAATGATATTTTAATTGGAAAAGCTTACCAAGCCTTAGTCATTACTGGACCAAACACGGGTGGGAAAACCATTACTTTAAAAACGCTTGGATTATTACAACTAATGGGACAAGCCGGGTTACCCCTTCCAGTTGATGAAGAGAGTCAAATGGGGATTTTTTCTGAAATTTTTGCGGATATCGGAGATGAGCAATCGATTGAACAAAATTTATCGACTTTCTCCTCCCATATGACCAATATTGTCGAAATTTTAAGAAAAGCCGATGATCAAAGTTTAGTTTTATTTGATGAATTAGGCGCAGGCACGGATCCGCAAGAAGGAGCCGCCTTAGCCATTGCCATTTTAGATGAAATGGGGGCCCGTTCATCTTATGTAATGGCGACGACGCATTATCCTGAATTAAAAATTTATGGTTATAATCGGCCAAAAACCATCAATGCGTCAATGGAATTTGATGTCGATACTCTTAGCCCGACCTATCATTTATTAATTGGCGTTCCAGGTCGAAGTAATGCTTTTGAGATTTCGAAGCGTTTAGGGCTCGATCAACAGATTATTGATTCTGCTAAGCAAATAATTGATGGTGAAAGCCAAGATTTAAATGAAATGATTGCTGACCTTGAAAATCAACGCAAAATGGCAGAAACTGAATATTTGGAGCTCCGACAATCGCTTGTTGAAGCACAAAAGTTAAAAGAAGATTTAGAGAGTGCTCAACGCTATTTCTTTGAAGAAAGAGAAAAAGAACTCAGCAAGGCGCGAAAAGAAGCGAACGAATTGGTTGAAAAAGCGAAAGAAGAAGCGGAAATCATTATTTCGGATCTGCGTAAAATGCAACTACTTGGTGGTCAGGCAAAAGTCAAAGAGCATGAGTTAATTGATGTTAAAAGTAAGTTAGCTGATTTAAAACAAGAAGAACAGCTTTTAAAACAAAACAAAGTCTTGAAAAAAGCGAAAGCTGCTAAAAAATTAAAACCTGGCGATGAAGTGATGGTCTTGTCTTATGGTCAAAGAGGCGAATTACTAAAAAAAGTTGGAGAAGATAATTGGCAAGTCCTACTAGGAATTCTAAAAATGACCATCGCTGAAGAAGACTTACAGCCACTACAAGTCGCACCGGAACCAAAACAACGGGTAGTGACGATGCGTTCAAGTCAAGCCTCACATGTGGCGACCCAACTTGATTTAAGAGGGAAACGTTATGAAGAAGCTTTAAATGAAGTCGATCAATACATTGACGCTGCCTTACTAGCGAATTATCCCCAAGTGACGATTGTTCATGGCAAAGGTACCGGTGCACTTCGTCAAGGAATTAATGACTATTTAAAGAATCATCGAAACGTCAAAAGTTTTGAATTTGCCCCAGCCAATCAAGGGGGCAATGGAGCCACTATTGTAAAATTTAAATAAAATTGGTCGCATGAGAAACAAGAAAGTAGGCAAAAAAATAAATCAGTGCTATACTTTCAACAGAATACGGAGGGATATTTGATGGCAAAAGAAATTACAGATGCAACATTTGCACAAGAAACAGATAAAGGTTTAGTTTTAATTGATTTCTGGGCAGCGTGGTGTGGCCCTTGTCGGATGCAAGCACCGATTTTAGATCAATTAAGTCAAGCTTATGATGAAGACCAATTAAAAGTAACGAAAATGGACGTGGATGCAAATTCTGCTACACCAGCTTCTTTTGGGATTATGAGTATTCCAACTTTAATTTTGAAAAAAGATGGACAAGTCGTTGAAAAAGCAATTGGTGTCCAAACAAAAGAGCAACTAGAAGCGATGATTGCCCCTTATTTATAAGAACAAAAGAGTCTAAAGTCGAGAGATTTTAGGCTTTTTTATTTGGGAATTTAGACTTCGTGGTATAATTGAAATAG
>CAYNOA010000005.1:0-22927 GCA_964398695.1 uncultured Enterococcus sp.
TTACAAGAAGTACATTCTAAAGTGATGTTTACGCGCATGATTTTCCCTCCCATACTAAAAAGAATTCTCTAAGACATTTCTCAGACTTGAATATAATAGCATGCTTCTTTAAGAAAAGCTAGTCTTTTTTTAAAATTCGTTAAGTAGTTTTACTTGACGAATTGAATTTTAGGTGAAATCCGCGTTTGCTGTTTACGGGACTTATTTTTTGTTTTGATGCTTGTTTTTTCAACCACTTACACCTTGCCTTCTTACGCTCTTGCTATCTCAAAATCGTCCCACGCTTAACGATTGATGCTTTCTTTGCTTCCTTTAATCTCTTTAAACATAAAAAACAAACCTTCCCTTCTAATTTTTTATTTTCTCTTCTTGCAACTCGTCAAGTAAAACTACTTACAACTAGCCTTAGTTTTTGCATCTGATGGTGATTTTTTCATTTTGCGTTTGTTTTCCTTTAATAACAAAAAGCAGCTTTCTTGATTTCACCAAAAGTAGCGCACTTCCCATTTTGAAAGAAGTGCGCTGCTTTTTTATTGACTATGAATTAAAACCATTTTAATACCTTAAAATAGCTACCAATCCTTTTTGACCAGGTGCGTCTTCTTGGTCCAACAAGGAAACTTCACCACCATGGTTAATCACATCAATCGCAATCGTATTTAATTCTTGACGCCAATCGTACTCTTCATCCACGTCTTCACCAAAACCTGGAACAAGATTGGAAGTGGCGATGAAAAGTTGGGCCACACGCCCTAAGCTAGCAGTTTGTTTAATATCCGGCAATAGATCATAGTATTTACCTTCAATTAATTTTTGATAACTCGCAATTTGTTTTTGGGCTAACTCGGTTGTAATTGTTTCCGCCCCTTTGGCTAAATCCGTCGTACTTAATGCAGTCGGCGACAATGGCACACCCACGCCTTCGGTTGAAACAATATTTTTCGCATATCTTTTAAACATCACTTGGTTTTCTGGTAAACCAAAAAGGTACAATGGTAATTTCTCTTCTTTTTCAACAAAGTTGCGTAAAAAGTCACCAACTGCAATGTAATAATTGGCCCAATCGATGGCCACTTCTTCTTCTTTATCACTTGTGCCATGTTGGCCTGAACCACCAGCACCTGATGAGCGGAAACTCGCCCCACCCCCAGTAATTTCTTCACCTAACGCTTTTTTCATTGTCGTTGGGGCTGTCTCTGGCAAGGAAATTGCGCTAAGTTTTTTATTTTCCATTTTGTAAAGCGCCATGGAATCACGGTTTAGCGCCAATAAGTAATACTCGTAATTGTACTGTGCATTTTTAATAATCGCTAATAAATAAGGAGTGTCGCCTACATAATATTGATCGTCGACTTCGATATTTAAGTGATGCACCAGTGTTTCTTCTGGCGTCAAAATAATCGCAATACTTTTTGTCGTGTTACGCCAAAAATCGGCACTATTCAAAATTGCATCGGCTTTCGTTTGAATTTGATTCCAATCTAGGTCTGGATAACGCTTTGTATAGCGATCTTTTGCTTCTTTGATAAAGTTTTTGAATTTCAAAATATCTTTTTCTATCTCTTGGTGCGCAACATGCGTATTTAACATAACTGTAACGAAGGGTCCTTTAACTTGATTTGATGCGAGTCGATTGAGTAATTCTCTGCCAATTTTTGCCATATATAAACTCCTCCTACGATGTTTTTCATTACAACTCTAGTTTATCAGATAAAGTGCAACTAGCAAAATAAAACGGTTACATAAAACGTTATTTCATGAAAATCGCTAGACTCACAACGAAAAATCCTTGCTTTCCTTTAATTATCACGTATAGTAAGAATAGAAAAAAACAGTAAAGGAAAATGAAAATGCGCGTAAATAAATTTATTAGCGAAGCCGGTAAAGCTTCCCGACGTGGTGCCGACAAATTAGTGGAAGAAGGCCGCGTAACCATCAATGGCAAAAAAGCGAAAATTGGGAGTCAAGTCAATCCTGGCGACGATGTGCGGGTTGATGGCAACCAACTTTATGTTGCCCGCAACAATGTCTACATCGCCTTAAATAAACCGGTTGGAATTACGAGTACGACCGAAAAAGGCGTTAAAGGTAATATTGTCGACTTGGTCAATCATCCCTTTCGTGTCTTTCATATTGGTCGGCTCGATAAGGATTCTGAAGGGTTAATTTTATTAACGAATGACGGCGATATCGTTAATGAGATTCTTCGTTCTGAAAATCAGCACGAAAAAGAGTATATCGTCTCTGTTGATCGTCCGATTACACCTGATTTCTTAACAAAAATGGCCCACGGGGTCAAGATTCTTGGCCAAACGACCCTCCCTTGTAAAGTGACCCAATTATCAAAATACGAATTCAATATTATCCTAACCCAAGGATTGAATCGCCAAATTCGACGCATGTGTGAAGAACTTGGCTACAATGTCGTTCGTTTGCAACGCATTCGAATTATGAATATCCAACTAGGCAATAATTTACCTGTTGGTCAATGGCGTTACTTATCCAAAAAAGAAAAAAGAGACTTATTTGATGAACTGAATTACGAACCACGTGAATGGTAATTGATTGGCTCGTTTGCAAAAAAATCCCATGGCGAAAATTCTTAGCCACGGGATTTTTTTGCATGGATTAAAATGCTGGCACTAGCGTTGCGGAATGTTCATTTTCTAAAAACGCACGAACTTCTGGGCTAGTCATAGCTTTTTTCAATGCTTGAATTTTTTCGGAATCTTTGTTGTCTTCTCTTGCGACTAATTGAATTGAAAAACGGTCATCAATTTCTTTTTCTAAAAAGATAGCGTCGGCTGGTTTTAAACCAATTTTTGAAATATAAGTTGGGTAATTGTAAACAAGTGCGACCCCAGGTTCACTATAAGCTTCGGCTAAGTTTAATAAATCAACGGGTAACCATTCTAAATTTTTAGGGTTATTGACAATGTCTTTGGTAGTGCCATTGGTTCCCACCCCTTCAGCTAATTCAATTAAACCCACTTCATTTAAAATCGCTAGCGCACGGCCTTCATTGGATAAATCACTTGGAATGGCGACTTGACTCCCTTCTGGAATTTCGTCAATGGACTGATAATCTTTTGAATAAAAACCGACTTTTGCATCATAAATCGGTTGAATCGCAACTAAATTTGCCCCTTTTTCACTATTGAATTTTTCCATAAAGGGCTTATGTTGGGCAAAACTCGCATCGGCTTCTTTGTTTGCGACCATGTCGTTGTAAGCGACGTTATCGTTCACTTGGACTAATTGAATCTCCCAACCATCTTTTTTAGCCACTTCAGCCGCTTTTTTGACTACGTCGGTCATTGGTGGGGCTTGACTAGCCACTTTAATCACTTTATCTGAAGTGCTTTCTTGGCCACTTGTGCCACAAGCCGCTAATAATCCTATAAAACTCATTCCAACAATTCCTAAAAGCCATTTTTTCATGCTTTCTTCCTACTTTCTACGATCAATTTGATAAGCCAGTTGGTTACCCAACATTTGGATAATAAAAACAGCTACAATCATAATGAATACTGCGATATACATAATACCATATTGGTAACTTTGGTAACCATAACGGATGGCAAAATCACCAATCCCACCCCCGCCAACAATCCCCATCACCGTGGAGTAAGAAACCATGCTAACAATCGTTGTCGTAAAGGCTAATACGAGGCCACTGCGCGCTTCAACGAATAAAAAATGCCAAATATATTGCCCAGTCGTGGCCCCGAGTGATTGTGCTAAAATAGTTATTTCTTGTGGTAAATCAAGTAAAACTTGTTCGACTAAACGAGCAAAGATCGCTGTTGCAACGAAACTTAAAGGAACAGCCGCTGGTACAGGGCCAAATGCGCGACCAATCAAAAAACGAACAACTGGGATTAAGACAATCACAAACAGTAAAAATGGAAACGAGCGAATAACGCTCACAAAGGCATTCGTCAGCCAGTAACTAAAGGTTTGTTTCCCGCCATTTGCTTGTGGGTGGCTTAAAAATAAATAAATACCTAGAAATAAACCCAGAAAAAAACCCAGACTCAGTGAAATTCCCATCATAATCCCCGTTTGTTGTAAAGATAAAAGCAGTTCGGGCCAATAATACTGAATTTGTTCAAATAAGGTCATTGGCCGAGCCTCCTTTTTACTTTTTCAAAGTAGCTTTCTGATTCTTTCGCCAATTTTTCAGGTTGGTGCGATAGTTCGCCTAATAAACGCCCTTCTTCCATAACTAAAATGCGGCTACAAGTTTTTTTTACAGCGGCTAAATCATGACTGACAAAAAAGATGGTAACGTTCATTTCAGCATGAATTTTTTGCAACAAACGTAAAACTTCATCGGCATATTCTTCATCAAGGGCACTGGTCACTTCATCACACAATAATAACTCCGGTTTTCGCACCAAGGCTCGTGCCAAAGCCACGCGTTGTTTTTCGCCCCCCGACAATTGACTAGGATACGCATTGGCTTTTTGCTCAAGACCAACAAACGTTAGTAAGGCCATTCCCTCTCCCATATCTTTTTGGCCACTCAGTTTTAAAGGTAAAGCGATATTTTCTGCCACAGTCAAATTATGTAAAAGATTAAATTGTTGAAAAACCATCCCAATTTTTTCTTTCATTTGTTGTTTTTCTTTGACTGATAAAGTCGTAACTTCACGGTTTTTTAAATAAACTTCGCCTTGAGTGGGGGCTTCTAATAAATTCAACAAACGCAAAAGTGTCGATTTACCGGAACCACTTTTACCAACAATTCCAATAAATTCATTCGCCGAAACCGAAAAAGAAAGATCCGCTAACGCTGCTTTCTCACCATAGCGTTGCGAGACTTGTTCGAAACGATACATTTGGTTGCCCTCCTAGTGAAACAATACCGAAAGAAAATCGGCTTGGGTTAAATTTAAGCAGTAGTCTTCAATGGGAAAATTTTGGATTTTTTCAGCAAGCGCCTCTTCCACAAAAGGCAAACCGACTAAGAACTGTTCGA
Organism: uncultured Enterococcus sp.; assembly: GCA_964398695.1. Taxonomy (GTDB): domain Bacteria; phylum Bacillota; class Bacilli; order Lactobacillales; family Enterococcaceae; genus Enterococcus_I. The sequence goes on from CAYNOA010000005.1 coordinate 4,985, forward strand.
ATTCTTGAATTTCCTTCATCCCAAAGAAGTCGCCTGTCATTTTTATCACCGAGATTTTTCCTTCGTGAATTGAAAAATCAAAATTTAACAAGCCAACACCAGGAATACGGCGTCTTTTCTTCCAGTCAAAATTCGGCGTTTCTTTATAAATCCAGTCTTCACTGGCATAACGAGATTCATAGATTTCTTGGATCGCTGTTTCATCGGTAGTGTTTAAGGTTATTTCTAAATGCGCAATTTCTGCCCGATCTTTCACGTCATACAATTGACAAAGCGTTGCGGTCATCAATTCTTCCATCGTCATTTTTTGATAGCTTTCAGCCAAATAAGATTTGAGATTGGTCACGCTTTTACGAACCGATTTTGAAGCTTTTGATTCAATTTTTTCCTGCGGCACCGTTAAAACTTTTTCCAAAACACTTAAATCGACATCGACCATTAATGTTCCATGAGAATAAGTACGCCCTTGTTTCGTGTACATGGCATTGCCTGAAAATTTCTTTCCTTCAATATAGAGATCATTTCTTCCACCAATCGTGGCTGCTTTGGCACCCATTCGATGAAGAGCAGCTAACATTGGTTCCGTGACCCCTTCATAATCGCCAAAAACTGTTTGGTGCTTATCGGTGACAAAACTAAAACAAAAGTTCCCCAAATCTTCATACACAGCCCCGCCACCTGAAATACGTCGGGTCAAGGTAATGGCATTTGCTTTTAAATAAGCTAAATCGACTTCTTCATACACATTTTGATTTCGGCCGATGATGACACATGGACTTTGTTGGTATAACAGAATTAATGGTTCTGTTATATCTTTTTTATTTAAAAGATACTCTTCGGTTGCTAAATTCCAACGAATATCTTGTTTATCTGAAACAAAATAGCGCATTTAAATCCCCCTATCGTAAAAAATTACCGCACAAAAAACTGTACTTTTTTGATTATAAATCTGTTTCAAAAAAAATACAAATAGAATGAATTGCTTTAATTTTCGCTTCAATTATTACAATTTAGTGAGAGGAGCTGCTTTTGTTTATTTCTGCTTAAAAACCACCCTCTTTAATTTTTCTTAATCATTGATTTACTTGAAAAACCTTGATTTTATCCCCTTTTCCCCTTCAAATCATTGAGTAGCAACACCGACTGCTAGCCAACTCATTTGACTTTTTTGAGAAAATTATGGTAAGCTTATTTATGGAATTTCGTTATGAACGTTATCGTTACCTTTCGTTAAAATTAGAGAGGAGAATGAATATGACTTTTTATAACAACCAATTGGAATACCGCGTAACGTTGAACACGGAATTAAACTTATTTATCGTTTTTGATAAAAAAGATGAAAACCACTTCGCAACCGGTCGTACCATTGAAGAAGCAGTACAAAGTTTAATAAAAAACTTATAAGGAGTGTCACCCTCACATGATCAACTTATGCGAGTACTGAAAGCCTCTACTGAATTTCATCAGTAGAGGCTTCTTTTGTTTTATTTGCCTTTTAATTCATGGAAAATCTGGCGTTTGTAAGCTAAAAAGGCTTCTGACAATTCATAATCCGCACGTGATTTCAAGTTTTCATCAATCAGCACTTCTGCAAACTGATGTGCTTGGGGGCCTTTCAAAATATAAATTCGATTGGACAACTTAATCGCTTCATCAATATCATGGGTAATAAACAATGTCGTTAATTTTAATTGCTTGTGAATTTTTAAATACCAATCATGGATTTCAGACTTCGTAAATGGATCCAGGGCACTAAAAGGTTCGTCTAATAAAATAAAATCAGCTGAGAATAAATAGGTGCGCAGTAAAGCCACTCTTTGCCGCATGCCACCAGAAAGGGCTTGCGGATAAGACTTTGCAACTTGTGAAAAGCCAAATTCTTCTAGTAAGTGCCGGGCTTTTTCTAGCGCTACTTTTTGTTTCATTCCTTGCAAAATCAAAGGTAAGGCCACGTTTTCTTCAATTGTTTTATAAGCAAACAGTAAATCTTTTTGCAACATATAAGAAACTTTACCTGTTTGATTCACAATCGATTGCCCATTTAATAAAATCTCACCCGCAGTTGGCGTAAGCAGTCCAGCAATCAAATGAAACAACGTCGATTTCCCTACTCCGCTTGGACCGACAATACTGACCATTTCTTGATCGGCTACATAAAAGTTTAACGCCTCAAAAACGGGTTTTTCCGCAAAATTTTTCGATAAATTTTTCACTACTAATCGCGCCATCTTGTTTTACTCCACTAAATAATCATTCGTAAAACCGGTATTTTCCGGTATTTTATTTTCAACTAACTGATTTTCACCCAACCAATTATAAAAGTCATTCCAACGCTTTGGATCAATCACACCCCAGTTCGTACTTTCTGCTTGATATTGGTCAGCCAACCATTTTTGACTTGCATAAACGAGGGATTCATCCAATTCTGGCGCGGCGGCTAATAAAATTTTAGCGGCTGCTTCTGGTGAGGCAATCGCTTCTTCATATCCTTTTTTCGTTGCTTGTAAAAACTTCTTAGCCACCTCCGCATTTTTTTCTAGGAAATCATTATTGGCAATAATAACAGGGGTATAATAGTCGAAAACGGGATTTAAGTCTTTAAAATAAAAGTAGTCAATTGGTACTTGTTGCGCTTCCGCCGAAACACCACCCCAGCCATAAAACACCCAAATACTATCGGCTTGTTTTTCTTTTAGTGCTAGCGCTTCATCCACAATATTATTTGGAATTAAATTCACTTTAGCAAAATCGCCGCCATCTCTTTCCATCACATTTTTAATCATTGCCTGTTCTACCGGTGAATCCCAAGTCGCATACGTCGTTTCCTCTAACCCTTTTGGTCGATCGAGCCCTTCGCCTTTACGCGACATGATCCCGGAAGTATTGTGTTGTAAAACGGCTGCGACGCTCGTTATCGGTAATGGCTCTTTCGAGGCGTAGTTGGCAGCTAAGGAGTCTTGCGCAGAAATACCAAATTGTGCCTTGCCACTTGCCACAAGCATCGAAGCGGAGTCTTCTGAAGGTTGCACAATCTCAACTTCTAACCCAAGTTCATCAAAATATCCTTTTTCTTTTGCCACATACAGACCAGTGTGGTTAGTATTGGGCGTCCAATCAAGGACAAAAGTCACTTTCTCCTTCTTTTCTTTTGTCGCTGACGATTGCCCCTCTCCACAAGCCCCTAAAATGAATAAGCAACTGAAGCCTAACCCTAATTTGATTAAATTCTTCATTTATTTTCTCCTTTTTTCCAAGGCATGGCCATTTTTTCTAGTAAATTCACCAAACCCATCAATAACAAACTAATTAACGAAATCAATAAAATAACCGCAAACATTTTATCAAACGCATACGATTTTCGGACACGCGTCATGTAAACTCCAAGTCCTTCAAAACCACCCAGCCACTCTGAAATCACGGCCCCAATGACGGCATAAGTGACGCCGATTTTTAAAGCCGAAAAAAAGTCACCGAAACTGGCTGGTAATTTAACATGCCATAAAATCTGATGGGTATTTGCTCCCATTGAATGCATTAAGCGCAGTTCATCTTGATCCACCGAAGAAAAACCATTTAACATGGCCACCGCCACTGGAAAAAAGATGGTCACCACAATTAGCACGACTTTGGGGAAGATGCCAAAACCAAACCAAATTGTTAATAAGGGGGCCACGGCAATCGTCGGAACGGTTTGCGTCAGTACGAGTAAGGGATACACGGCTTCTTTGACTTTTTCAAAATGATCCATGGCAATCGCGACGACCACTCCTAAGAAGACGCCCAAGGCTAACCCAAGGGCGGCCTCAATTAACGTTACGCGTGCATGAAAGGCCAATAAAGAAAAATCCTGAACAAATGCCTGCCCGACTTGAACTGGCGAAGGCAACATAAAGGCTGGGACAAGTCCAAAGAAACTGACCAGTTGCCAAAGCAGTACCAGAAGCACCACCGAAAAAACAGACGAAAGTTTAATGCGCGTGCTTCGCGGTTTTTTCTTCAATGCTCAAAACCTCGCCTTCGGGACGATAGACGGTCTTAATATAGGCTGAAACAGCTGGAGCGCCTGCTTTCACGGCGATTAATTGACAATTCTTAACGACTTCCATCAATTGGTTGAAATCCCCTTCAATGCTCGTTTCAAAGGCACCTACTTGATAAGTTAACCCCGTCCCTTTAATGTAATCAATGACTTCGTCGACAATCCGCACGACTTCTTTCGTACTTTCTACTTTTGGTAAAATTTGAATCGCAACACTTGCTTCCATTTTTTCTCCACCCTTTTTAAATAAATTAGCAAAACAAAAAAGGCATTTTCCCAGAAATAGAGAAAATGCCTAAAAACATCCAAATAGAATTTGACTGTGACATGCTCCCTACGCTGGTATTAACCAACAGGTTCAAAGGGTCAGGTTTTAACCTTCTCAACGCAATTGCGTCCCTCTGCATCCATATAAAATTGTCTTTGCTTGTCGCCTAGTATAGCAGACCTTCACAAACTTTGCACGAACTTTTTGTCTGTGGTATGTTTATAACAAAAGAATCGATGAAATTTGAGGTGGAAGAAATGATCCAAGACGGGCTTTATTGGGCAAATCAACTAAAAACAAAACAACTTTCTTTTCCTGAATATGTCCAGCAGTTAGAAACAAAGATTAAGCAATATAACCCTGAAATCAATGCACTTGTCACTTTTGAAAAAGAAGCGGCTCTTGCGCAATACAAAAAAACACCAGGGCTTTTTGAAACGCCCTTTGGTGGCTTGCCCATTGCTTTAAAAATGCTTGGGCAAGATAAAAAAGGCTGGTTATCCACCAATGGCAGTCGCTTATTTATAAATCAGCGTGCCAATCAAACGAGTCACTTTGTGCAAAGACTCGAACAAAATGGCTTGATTCCAATTGGACAAAGTGCCTCACCTGAATTTGGGTTTAAAAACGTGACCGATGCGAAAATTTACGGTGACACAAGAAACCCCAATCAGCTCGCGCACTCGGCTGGTGGTTCAAGTGGGGGTGCCGCTGCTTTAGTCGCTGCTGGGATTTTCCCCATCGCGGCCGCCAGTGACGGAGGTGGTTCCATTCGAATCCCCGCCTCTTTCAACGGATTAATTGGTTTAAAACCAACCCGTGGGACTATGCCTGTTGGTCCACATGGCTGGCGTTCTTGGCAAGGTTCGGCCATTTCTTTTGCTTTGACCCTTTCAATGCGTGATACCGAAACGCTTTTTTATGGAATGCGTGGAACAGAAAGTGCGGCCCCTTACCAGGCTCCGTATTCTGAATGGCAACAGCAAAAAAACAAACAAAAAAAATTACGAGTGGCTTACCATACCAATTCTCCTGTAGGTAGCCACGTTTCAGCCGATGCCATTGAAGCCGTAAAAAAAGCCTGTCTTTTCTTAACGCAACAAGGTCATGACGTCCAAGAGATTTCTTATCCCGTCAACGGACCCCAATTAATTCGAGATTATTATCAGATGAATGGCGCTGAAACGGCGGCGATGTTTGAGAATATCCAACAAACTTTACAGCGCCCATTAACAAAAGAGGACATGGAATTAATGACTTGGGCGATTTATCAGTATGGCCAAAAATTATCCGCCGCCAGTTACGTCCACTCCCTTGCTTCATGGGATAAAGCTGCTTGGCAAATGGAAAATTTATTTTCAACCTATGATTTATTTTTATCGCCAACAACGGCGCAGGTTGCCCCAAAAATTCAAACGGATTTACAAAGCGAATCCATTCGCCAACGTTTAACTCAAATGGCATCGTTATCTGTTAGCGAAGCCGCAACGACTATTTATGACATGTTTGAAAAAAGTTTGGCTCTTTCACCCTATACCCAATTAGCGAATTTAACCGGCCAACCAGCGATTAGTTTACCCACTTATACCACTGAAAAAGGCTTACCTTTAGGCATTCAATTTATGGCTGCGAAAGGACGCGAAGATTTATTATTCCAAATCGGTTATGAATTTGAGCAAGCCAACCAATTTCGTTTAGCAAAAATTTACCGTTAGAAAAAAAGGTTGTGATAGAAGTGTTCAGCTTCTGACATACCGTCCCTTATTTTTAGCGCTTAAAGCCAATAAAACAAAGCATATAAAATAAATAAATGCACGGGATAAAACCAATAAGCAATTGATTGGATGACGGGATTTCGTGAACCTTTTTGGCCGTTATATAGCCAAATAAAAAGCAAAGAAAAAACCGCAAAGCCTTGCGTCGGAAATTCATAAGTCCACCCGAAGATGGTCAGCGGGATACTTAATCCTTGAAAAAAAATAATATTTAAGCTAACCAAAGACACCAGTTGGCCCAGCCAAGCACCAGAAAAACCTCTAAAAAGATAAAAAGCGACAATCGTTAAGACACCCATTCCACCATAATCAACCATGGTGAATGTCGCAAACAAAGTCATACCAATCAGAGTCAAGCCGGCAAGCAACCCACTTTTAAACGTTTTTGCTTGTCGCGCTTGCTCCAAAATTTGGATAACCAACAAGCCAAACAAAAGTGTAAACATCACATTTTGATGAAAGGGGTAAATGAGCGAGCCCGTTAGAAATAAGTTAAAGGGAATTTCGGAAATTAAAGCAAAAATCAACAAGCGTTTGGCATACCGTTTAAAATTTGACGTGTGATAAAACCCTTCAACAATCTGGAAGGCAAAAATAGGAAAAGCCATCCGCCCGACATCTGTCAGCCATTGATTCCCAGGAATAATCGTTGCCCACAGATGGTCAAGCAACATGAAAAATAATGCAAGAAACTTCAATTGATTCGCATTTAAAACTTTAAATTTAGGGACTTTTGACATTTTCCACCCACCTTTTACTATGATCAATAACCGTCAATACTTGTCTATTTTAACATATTCGATGACACAAGACCGCGCCAATCATTGTTTAATTTTTTTATAAATTACTAAGATTATCTTTATTTTTTTAAATAGCTATCATAATATAAAGATACACGAGAAATACAAATATGCGAAAGTTTCCATTTGATTTGTGGAAATTTAGTCACAACTGGCGCAGCTATAGGGCTGCAAGGATGTAATAGTGGTTAGGGATTACATCGTCTAAATGAGAAAAAAATGAAACAGTAGTAATCGTCTTGATCCAACTTTAAAATATTGATATTGTATCGTCAGATAGCCCGCTTGGTAAACCAAGTGGGCTATTGTCCATTTTAGCTCGCCTTATTCAAGTAAGGCAAGGTCATAGATGGTATAATCACAGCGATAGACAAACAGATACTTACCATCGACTAGAAGACCCGTGCTTTTAGGAACTTCTGTTTTGTATAAGGAGACTTGGTCCCCCGCGTAAGTTGCTAAAGGGGTCCCATTTTGACTGCGGATCAAGACAACTTTTTGCTTACCTGAAAAAGCATTCCGTTGTTCATTCACCATGGAATTGATGATTGGAATACTTCTTTGTAAATTGGCGACATCGACGGTCTTGGCATAGGCATCAAAAATATTGTCTAAGCCTTTTTCAGCAATAATCAGCGATGAACCAACGTGATGCATTTCTTTACTCCCAATCGTAATTTTAATCACGGAGGAATCTTTGCTCTCTAAATCAGAATCAAACGTTGGATCACGTTCAATTAAAATCGATTTACCGGTAATTTGATCAATCATTTGACTGCTTTCATCATACGTTTGAATCGTCATCTCTAGCCCTTTGAAACTTTCTTCAAACCCTTTAAAAAACAGACGAATATCTTGACACCCCGCTAAAAATAACCCCATTGATAGGATTGACAAAACGACTAGCCCTTTTGTCATTGATTTTTTCATTTGCTTTTCCCCCTCTTTCTTCTTATTTTACTTGAATTTTTCTTTTTTTCTCCAGACTTTCGACCGATTTTTGATGAGAAACCAGTATTTTTTGCTCTCCTTCACTTAATCAGGTTAAAACTTTTCCTTCCAGCCTTTTTCCAGTATAATAAAACTATCAAGTATAGGAGGAGGTTTTGTCAATGACAGAAAACAAAGAACCAAACATGCTTGTTGCGACGGATAATTCACCTGAAAACAAAAAGCCCACGAAGGAAGTTTTAATCGATTACGAAGAAAACCAAACCCTCGTTGCATTTGCTACGACACTGGAAATCATCGCCAAAAAATTAAAAGAAGAAGGTCAATTTACTTTCACCCAAGGAACCAAGCATTTTACGATTACACCCAACGCCGAATTAGAAGCGGAATTTAAGTACGAGAAAAAAGGTTCAAAACACTCCTTTGAAATCGAATTTGAATGGGATGAAAATGACGTTGCTTCTGGCAAAATGAAGATTGAATAAAATGACTATTGAATAAAAACAGGCCGAATCAATTCGATTTTATTGATTCGGCCTGTTTTATTCAATTAATCCAAAGCATCCATCAACTGCTCATGTGTATAGCCAAACATATAATTCTCGTTATAATCATTTGCTTGATAAATCAATGCTGCATCATAAACGCTTACAACATCGCCTTCCTCGTCATAGACCCCATTGACATACTTATGTTGGGAATCTTTTTTCTCTTTTTCGACCATCATAAACACCCCTTTGATTTTTTTGACTATTTTGAATACGCCAACAAACCCTTCCGTTCTTTCTTTCATTATAGCATGTTTTAGCTAGTAGCATCAAAAGTCCGGTGCCAGCGTATTTCGAGTCACTCACAAAAAAATGTTGGTCGTTCCCATTCCTTACTAGGCGAGTAATGCAGCGACTGTCTGTAAATAATAGTTCACCGAATAAACAAGGGCCCGATCATCCACTGTAAACGCCGGATGGTGGAGCGGAAATTGCGTACCCGTTCCAATCCAAGCAAAATAAGTCGGCACATGTTCTTGATAATAAGCAAAATCTTCGCCACCTAAACTTGGCGGCAAAGAAACCACTTCTTTGGCGATGTTTGTTAGTAGGGGCGTAATTTTTTGTGTAAGGGCCGCATGATTTTCAACCGATCCAGGACCAATCACCCAATCGACCGAAGCCCTTTGTTGATAATTGTCAGCGGTATTGTGTACCATTCGCTCAATCATTTGATGAATTTTTTGACGAATTTCTGGACGAAAGGTACGCACGGTGCCCTCAAAAATAAATTGATCTGGGATAACATTCCAAGTTTCACCGGCTTTGACGTGCGTCACTGAGACAATCGCCTGTTCACTAGCTGGGATGTGCCGGCTTACAATCGCTTGTAAATTCGTAATGATTTGTGTTCCTGTTACAACGGGATCACTGCCTTGCTCTGGATGAGCCGCATGAGTCCCGATGCCACGAATCGTCACGATAAAGCGATCCACGCTTGCCGTTTGCTTTGCCTCCCCATGACCAATCACCCCTAATGGTAATGTCGGTGAATTATGAAAACCAACCAACGCATCCCAATCTTTAAAATTCAGATTTTCAATAACCGCTTTCGCCCCTTGGAAAATCTCTTCGGCAGGTTGAAAGACAAAGCGAACTTTCCCTGAAAGGCTTTGTTCCTTTTGCTTTAACAACTTTGCTGCTCCTAAAAGCGAAGCCGTATGAAAATCATGACCACAAGCATGCATCACCCCTTGATTTTTTGAACGGTAAATAACATTGGTCGCTTCTTGTACCGGCAAAGCATCAATGTCGGCTCGTAACCCGATGACTTTCCCAGTGTTCACCCCTACCTCAGCGACTAACCCCGTTTTTAAATTCGTTTCTAAAATGCGAATGCCTTCTGCTTCTAAGTATGATTGAATCAATTGCGTCGTCAAAAATTCTTTCCCCGACAATTCAGGAAATTGATGAATTTTTTGGCGAGTTGCACTAAGTTCTTTAAAAAACTTTTCTTCTTTGAACATGAAATCGCTCCTTATTTTTTCAAATCAGCTGGAATAAACCAGTAATGATTGGTATTTTCCTTTTCTAAATAGGCCGCAAATTCATCCGATTTATATGCCGCGACAATGGCTTTTGCCCAATCGGTGTCGGCATTTTTTTCATCAACGGTCACCACTAATTCATAATTTTTTAAAATATCCTCACTCAATAAACTCGTTTCAGCTGGAATGTTCGCACTATAAACAATGCTGCCGGGAATAATCGCATAATCCACGTCAGCTAAGCTCCGTGGGATTTGCGCTGAATCAAGTGCATTAATCGTTAAATCGAATTTGTTTTCAACGATGTCGCTTGGTGTCGCCTCGATTGGTTCAACGGCTGGATCTAACGTAATCCACCCGGCTTTTTGTAAAATTAAGAGCGCCCGCGCCATATTTGATGGGTCTTGTGGAATCGCAATCACATCTTTTATGGCAACTTCTTCCAAACTTTGTTTCCGACCGCCAAAAAGACCGGCTGGAACCGTTGGCACCGCGACAATTCCCGTTAAATGCGCCTCACTATTTTCGTTGAAATTTTGTAGATAGGCGGTATGCTGATCCACGTTAAAATCAATCTCCCCTTCGTTTAAGGCCACATCAGCTTGTAACAAGGCATCAAAAACAACTTCTTTTACTTGATAGCCGTCTTTTTCTAGAATCGGTTTGACCGCTGTTAAAAATAATTCACTGTAAGGTCCAGGTGAGGTCCCTACCGTAATCGTTTGTTTCTCCTCTAAGTTTGTCTTTTCAGTCGCATCGGCCGCTTTTTGCTGATTCCCACAAGCCGTTAAAAATAAACCAAGACTAACCAAACCAACCATGCGACCAATTAATTTTCTTTTTTTCATCTAAAAAATCCCCCTTTTATCAATAAATGTTTACGATTTTTTCCAACCAAGTAACGCCTGATGTTACCTAAACTCCTTTCAATCAGTCTAAAAAAAAATGCCCCTTTGCCGTATGTAACGACAAAGGGACGATAAAAACCGTGTAACCACCCTAATTCGTGCGATTTTTGCAAATCACACCTCAACAGTTCGAACAAACTGCGCAAAATATCGGTTGCGACCGTTCACAAAGCGTTAACCTTATGAAAAACTCCGAGTTCATCTTCACTTTCACTTTTGTTCCTCTTTTTCACCAAACGGAGGTCTCTGTTCACAAATGACTCAAGCTACTCTTCTCTTCTACGTTTTATATTAAATTTAGATTAAATTATAGCTAGCGCTTTTCTAATCGTCAAGATAAAACCAGAAGTATAAAAAAATTCTATACTTAATTAAATAGCGTCATTGAGCAACTTCAAATGTTTCAAACTAATATCAAGTACCGGTGCTGAATGCGTGAGCGCCCCACTTGAAACATAATCCACGCCAAGCTGTGCGATTTTTTGGATGTTTTCTTTCGTGATGTTACCGGAACATTCCGTTTCTGCTCGGCCATCAATGAATTGAACCGCTTCTTTCATTTGTTCAGGCGTCATGTTGTCTAGCATAATAATATCGGCCCCAGCTGCTAGCGCCTCTTCTACTTGTGCGAGCGATTCAACTTCGACTTCAATTTTACGAATATGTGGCGCGTATTGTTTGGCGGCAAGCACGGCAGCTTTGACCCCACCGGCGGCATCGATATGGTTGTCTTTTAATAACACCCCATCAGATAAATTGTAGCGATGATTTTGACCACCACCAACTTTTACGGCATACTTTTCAAAGACACGCATGCAGGGCGTTGTTTTACGCGTATCAAGTAGTTGTAGCTGGGTATCTGCAAGTAAGTCGATGACTTCTTTTGTGTATGTCGCAATCCCACTCATTCGCTGTAAATAATTTAAAGCCGTGCGTTCACCTGACAGTAACACGCGTACATCGCCCCGAACAACGCCTAAAGGCTGGCCTGCTTCAACGAAAGCCCCATCTGCAACAAAAAAATCACATTGCGTTTTAGGGTCAAGCAGTGTAAAGGTGCGTTCAAAAACGCTTAATCCGGCAATTACACCGGCTTCTTTACAAATTAACTGCACTTCTGCTAGTTGCTCTTTTGACATCACGGCATTCGTCGAAACGTCCTCTTGATTAATATCTTCTTCTAAAGCTAAGCGAATATAACGCTCAGCCACCATTGTTAATGTGATGGGATTCAAAAAACTCGCTCCTTTATCTTTTGTGTTTGTGCAATTTGTTGCGCTGCTCGTCTAGCAAAAACTAGACTTTCTAATAAACTGTTACTTGCTAATCGATTTTTCCCGTGGACCCCGTTACAACTCGTTTCTCCGACGGCATAAAGATTTGCCAGACTCGTCTGTCCATTTAAATCCACCGCAATTCCCCCCATAAAATAATGTTGGGCAGGTACGACTGGAATGGCCTCTTTGGTCAAATCGTAGCCTTCGCTTAAACAACGCGCATAAATATTGGGAAAATGCGTCTTAATTTTTTCGGCGGATAACTTCTCAAAGGATAACCAAACAAAAGAACGACCGTCTCTTTCCATTTCAGCTAAAATAGCTTGGGTCACTTGATCACGTGGCGATAACTCATCCACAAAACGTTCTTTTCGTGCATTATATAACAGCGCCCCTTCTCCACGAGCCGATTCAGTAATTAAAAAACGCCGGCCTTTTTCTTTCGTATATAAAGTCGTCGGATGAATTTGTACATAATCCATATCAGCTAATTCAATGTTATATTTTTCAGCCAACCTTAAACTATCACCCGTCAAGCTCGGAAAATTCGTTGAATGTTCATAAAGACCACCAATTCCCCCCGTTGCTAAAACCGTTTTTTGTGCTGCAATTGCTCGCGTCGTCCCGTCTTGTAACTGGACCCAAATCCCCACACAAGCATCGGCTTCAATTTGTAAATCAATCATCGTCGTGTGTTCAAAAACGGTGACATTTTCTAACTTTTGGATCGCACTTTGTAAAACCTCGGTCATTTCTTTTCCCGTAATATCTTGGTAATGACAAATTCTAGCGACCGAATGCGCCCCTTCTTTGGTATAATGCAGACTACCATCTGGATTGCGATCAAAAGCCACTCCGAACGCCAGCAACTCTTGAATAATCGCTTGGCTTTCGCGAATCATCATATCCACACTCGCTGCATTACAAGCGTTGTGTCCTGCACGCATCGTATCCTCAAAATAAGACTCATAATCCGCTTCATCAAGACAAACACAAATCCCACCTTGCGCCAACATTGAGTCACATTCTGCGAGCGTTTCTTTACAAATCACTAAAACTTGCATCGTTTTTGGTAAATGTAGCGCCGTAAAAAGCCCGGCAACACCACAGCCGACAATGACCACATCATATTTCTCACGCCATTTTTTCACTTTTTTCCCTTCTTTACTTTTGATTTTGATGCTGGCAAAAATTAATTCGCATAGGCATGCATTTTTGCTAAGGTTTGCGCGGCTGCTTCAAAGTACGCGGCCTCCACCTCAATCTCGTTTTCTCCTGTTTTTAAAACATGAATGATTTGGTCTAAAGTCACTTTTTTCATTTCCGCACAAATTGGACGCGTTTGCGGATAATGAAACTCCTTGTCGGGATTTTCTTGTTTTAAGACATAATCAATCCCCATCTCCGTCGCAACAATAAAAGCACGCGCCGCACTTTGGCCTGCATAGTCAATAATACCGGTTGTTGAACCAATATAATCGGCCTTGGCTCGAATTTGTGCATTGCATTCCGGGTGAACCAGTAAAAGTGCCGCTGGATACTCTGCTTGTTTCGAAGTGATTTCATTCACAAGCATTTCCTCATGAATTGGACAATGTCCAGCGTTAAAGATAAAGTGCTTTTCTGGCACTTGACTTGCCACATAGGCCCCTAAGTTTTTATCTGGAATAAATAAAATATTTTTATTCGGCAAACGACGAGCGATTTCAACCGCATTTGACGACGTGACGCAAACATCTGACCACGATTTAATTTCAGCGGTTGTATTGATGTAACATAAGACAGCTAAATCCTCATATTCTGCACGCGCTTTTGCGACTTCCTCATAAGTCACCATATGAGCCATCGGACAATCGGCCAAAAGCGAAGGCATTAACACGGTTTTATCAGGTGAAAGTAGTTTCGCACTCTCACCCATAAAGGTCACCCCACAAAAGACAATGGTCTCATTCGTGAGTTCCTTTGCGACTTTACTCAAATAATAAGAATCACCAATGTAATCAGCCACTGCCTGTACCTCGGGTGAAACATAATAGTGCGCTAAGATAACCGCGGCTTTTTCTTCTTTTAACTGTTGAATTTCTTTTTGCTTAATCGTATTCATAATGCCTCCTTAGTGATTGATCAAATGCTTTTAACAAGCAGTATAGCACTCACTTCTTTAGGTGTAAAGACACCTAAGCAGACAGTTTTTGTTAAAAATAAAAAAAGTAACAACCTAGCAAGGCGTTACTTTTCAATACTATTTAGTGTCTAATCAATCCCAAATTCCGGTGCGTAAGTAACCAGGCCCCTTGGCTTGTTCAAATGGTTTCCTAAAAAATAAACCCTAAAATATTCACTCGGAACATCAAATGGGGCTTGAATTTGCCATTGGCTGGCTTCTACATAGCCAAATTGAGAATAATAAGCCGGATCTCCCAAGACAACAATCGTCGGATAACCAAGTGCTTCCGCTATTTCATGCGCCTTTTTAATTAAGGCCGAACCGATGCCTTGTTTTTGGAAACTTGGTAAAACGGCTAACGGTGCGAGCGCTAACCCAGCGTTTTCGCCAATTTTGATTTTAGTCAATAAAATATAGCCTACCAGTTCATCCTCAAGCTTGGCAACCAGTGCTAATTCTGGGACAAAGGCGGCACTTTTTCGTAAAGCGACCACTAAATCGGCCTCATTGCCATCACTGTGCTCTGCTGTTTGAAAGGCTGCTTGTACCACTTGATAAACTTGCGAATAATCATTTTTTGTTTCTCTTTGAATTTCCAATTTTTATTTCCTCATATTTCTAATTTTTTTCTTTGTTACCTTACTAACTCTTCTTCAACAGGCTTTGTCTTTTTTTGTAATTCTAACGATATTTCCCACTGATTACTTGTAAAACGACGGTAAAAAATAAAACCACGAATCCCCCACTCAATCGTCATGGCGGCATAAATCCCGAGTAGACCGACCCCTAACCAAATCCCTACGATATAACCAATACCAATTCTAAAAATCCACATCGTGAACAAGGAGACTTTTGAAGTAAACTTACCATCGCCAACTGCACGTAAGGCAGACGGCAAGACAAAACTAAAACACCACGTAAAAGCATGCATCACAAAAGCCATCAAGTACATTTTAAAAATTAGTGGGACGGTTTCTGGAACGGGCTTAAATAAATTCATTGCCATTGGGAAAAACGGCAGCAACAAAGCATCGACGGCAATAATGGCGACGGTGCCTAAACGAATAAAGGATTTCGTTAATTTCTTGACATCTTTTAAATTCCCGCGTCCCACTGATTGCCCGACAATTGGAACGAGTGAAGTCCCGAGTGCACTTGGGATAATTTCGGCAATTTGGACCCAAGAGCCGGCAATGGCGTTTGCCGCAATATAGGCCGTACCCAAACTAACGACCATCATTTGCATCACGATTTTTCCGCCATGGAAAAATAACGATTCTGCCGCAAAAGGGAGCGAAATTTGCAAAATATAGCGCATCATTGACCAATCAATTTTTAAGATTTCTTTTTTACGCAAGCGATAATTTCGGCGATTCAAATACAAAGAATAACTGGCAAAAAAGACGCCTAGAAAACGAGAAATCAATAGTGAATAGATTAACCCTATAATACCGAGTTTTAAATACAAAACAAACACGAAATTACTTAGTAGATAAACACCATTCATGAACAAAGAATTTTTCAAAGAATTGCGTGTAAAACCAAGACCACGCAAACTACCATTGATCCCTTCTATCACCGCATGTGCCGGATAACTCAGTAAAACACCGACAAAATATAATTTTGCACTATTCATCACGCTTGCTTCGGCACTCCCAAAAAGCAAGCGCAAGACTCCTTGATGTAAAAATAAAAATAAGAGCATCAAAATGGTGCCAATAAATAAAGTCGCATGAATCACACTCGCCGTCAAACGCCCCAAACCTCGCACGTCGCCACTTCCGTAAGCACGCGAAATTAAGACCGTGCCACCCAAACCAATCGCAACAAAGATTTGGACTAAAAAAACGTTCACACTTCCAACCATATTCACCGCACTAATGGCTGCGGCCCCCGACGAACTAATCATGGCCGTGTTCATAAAGTTAAAACTAATTAAAAAAAACTGATCCATAATGACTGGCCAAAGGATGGCTAAAATTTCACTTTTGGATATTTCCTCTCCTTCTAAAGAAATCCCTAGCTTGTTTTTAAGTTTTGTTAATATCATAATGCCCTTTCTTTAATCATTTTTTTCGTTGCTAAAACTCCTTAAAAGCTATTATAGCAGTAATTGAAAATTTCAGCACCGCAAAACCCTTTCTTTCGGATAGGTTTCCTATAAGGAAAAAAGAAGCCCGAAGAAGGCTTCTTTTAAATGTAAAATTGCATATGATTTTTTAATTTATAAGCTTGTATACTTATCACTTTTGCCGATACTTTTTTCAACTGGGTATTTTATAGCATTCTTCCTTATTTTCTTTTGTATAAGATCAGAAACATCAAAATCTAAATTATCGGCCAGCATCAATGCGTAAATAAGGACATCCGCTAATTCCTCTTCCAATCGCTCTTTTTTATTTTTTACCACCGCATCCGCATTTTCCCATTGAAATAACTCAAGTAGTTCGGCTGCTTCGATGGAAATGGAGATTGCTAAATCTTTTTCATTATGAAACTGCCTCCAATTACGCTCATCTCTAAACTTGTTAACCATATTTATTAAATCGTCCATGATAACTCTAACTCTCCTTTACTTGCTTTGAATAAAGCCTTTCTTAGTTCTTCATCAACGGCATAAATGGATAAACCGTTTACATTTTTAGCTAATAAAATATTGAATTGCAAAGATGGACCCGACTTCTTTTCTTTCGTCGGTTAAAACATCGAATCTTGTGTCTTCTAGCCTCATTTCCATTAAGGAGGCTAGAAAGGTCATTCCTAGAACTACTATTTTTTAAGCATGATGCAAATTAGTCATAGGATTCCCTATTAATACTACAAAAATTCACACACTACTTGAATTTCTTGTGGCGCATACATTTGTTTTAGAATAGTTAATACACTCGATTGGGCTAGCTCGACAAAGTCTTCTTTACCTAATATCTCTTCTTCCACATTCGCAATTGCTGCTTTTTGAATTTCTAGCCCTTTATTATTGTCATCTTTTATAAACATCGAATTGCTTGCTTTAAAATACTCATAATCAATTGAATAGCCTGAATCTTTCATCAAAAGTTTGACTTGGGGTTTGGGCAGTGTGACTTTCAGTGTCTTCTCTTCTTCATTATACTTACTTTTTGATTGTGTTAAATCGTAATAAATTTGACCTTTAAAGTGGAAAATATACAGAGAAGATTCTTTTGCAAGGGTAATTCCAAATAGTTTTTTACTCTCGTCTCGATTTAAAATTTTATCGTAATAAACACTTGTTACATCAAGTTCTCCAATCTTTTCAACAGAGTAACTTCCTGCTGAGTTCGTGTCTTTAACTCGTGCTTCACTATATCTTGTCCAAGCAAGACCACCTATAGTAAGTACAGCAACAACAAGACTTACAACTATGAAACCGATCACTTTTTTCTGACCCGACATCAAGGATTTTTTGGACAACCTTCTACGTCCTTTCATTTTCAACACCTCATCTTTTATTTTAACCAACAATTTCTTAATTAAATCTTAACATTTCCCCTACAATAATGCGACATCTTTCTTCGGTTCACCTAGGTTAAAAAAACACAAAAGACAATTTTTCTTTGTCTTCTGTGTTTTCGAGTAATATTTTTCCTAAAACCTGTTTTTTTTGCAGTACTGCTTAGCTTCAATAACTAAAACTCGAGTATCAAGTACCCTTGTTTTCTCTAATACGTTTTCTCTTTTTACTTTCTCAAAGTCATGATTTCT